>JBKEFM010000066.1:0-19707 GCA_046709505.1 Paraglaciecola sp.
TTTTTTCCCTTTAAAATGAATATGTTTATATTATAATCACTTGTACGACAGGTGCTGTCGTCGTTACAGTTTCTGCTATTAATGATGTTGGTTTTCCCACCTTAATGTAGCCACCAAAACCTAATAAGAAATGAACTAACTCTTAAGTAAACTAAACCTCTGCAACTACTTTCGCAATACGTTTAGGCACGGTTTGTGTCAATACTATGCTTTGCTTAGTTGATAACGATGCTTCTTCTAAAAGTGAAAGTACGGACCCTGTGAGCATTATTTCAAGCTGAATAGGCCCATCGAAAATTAGCAGGAAAAATTAGTAGGACAGCCATGATATCGAGCAGTGAAAACTAATTTTTTTGCAATTTATTACGATGGGTGTGTTGTTAATTTGGTGTATTTAAGGCGATAAAATACCCAGTTCATCAGAGGCTAGCGTTGATTAAACCAACGCTAATAAAGAGCCTGAATATATGTCATCTTTTGTATTTAAACGACGGCTAAAAAAAAAGCCCACTGAAAACAGCAGGCTTAACTTATCTTACAATGATTCTTTTAATCAGCTGAACCTGTTTAATGTAAACGTGGTCAGTCTTTGGTCACTTCCTTATAGCTAGAATTAATCGTTAGTCGATATATAGCTTTGTCCACTATCGACCACAGTTGACTTGCGGTTTTTAGGTACCGTCACAGTTACTGCACCATCACAGCTTTCTAAGCCATCGCTGGCTGTAAATTGAATGCTGTATACGCGGCCGTCGCTGTTACCTGCACGTTCGTTTCTGATCAGGATCGAGTTGGCTTGATCACTAACGATAGCATCAGGACTAGTGTCACCGTCTCCGGTGCCATCGACTGGCTCGTCCTGAGTTACGCCAGTGATAGAGATAGTAACGATGTTGTATTCAAGGTCTTGATCGTTTACGCCGCCGATATTAACAGTCGTCATCTTGTGGTTTGGTGGCCATAGCGTGCTTTTACTCGCAAAGGCAAGATCACAAGTCGGCGGACTGTTGCTGTCTGTGTTGCGGATAGTCACCAAGCTTGTGCTGGATTTGGCGTTAACCGAGTCATTGTCACTTACCGTCAACTTGAATACGATATCTTCATCAGCACTGACAATTGGCAAGTTAAAGCTGGGATTGACTGTATTCGTACCCACCAGATTCAACACCGGCAAATTACCCGTCAACTGAGCCCAAGAGTAACTGATTGTGTCACCATCAGGATCGGTGCTACCCGCACCATTAAGACTGACTGAATCGCCTTCGTTCTTGACCTGCGTCAGCTAACGGGGCAGCATTATCGACTATCGTCACTGACACGGTGTCAGCTTCAGTAGAGGAGGGCCCATTCGAGGCAACGGATGCATCCATACCGTCATCGACCTGAAGTACGAAAGTGAGCACAGCGCCAAGCTCATTGAGAACCGTAAATACAGGCGCCGCGGCCGTTGCATCATCAAGAATGACAAGGGGCCCCGCAATTTGAACCCAGTTATAAGTAAAGAGGTCACCTTCTGGATCGTAACTGGCGCTACTGTTAAGCGCGGCAACCGCGCCAGGTTTGATCTCAAAGTCTAATCCTGCATCAGCCACGGGTGAACTATTTATATTGACTACAGTGACATCTACAGTGTCCGTGTCTTGAGATGCACCAGGATTAACGGTTAATTCGAACGTGAACGTTGTATTCGAATCCACGACAGGTGCAGTGAAAGAAGGGTTTGCTGTTGTTGCTTCACTTAAGGAAACGACTGGAGATGCAGGCGCGATCTGCGCCCACTGATAGGCAAAGCTATCAGTGGGCGAGGGGTTGATCGTCACTTCAAAATCATCAAAGATGGCATTCCAGTCACCTCCGATATAGATCCTTCCGTTTGTGGGGTTGGTCCCATTAGGCTCAATGCTGCCCGAACCATTTAATCCAGATACATCACCCTCATTTACCGCAAAATCGGAACCTGCAGAAGCAAGAGGCTGTAAGTTATCGGCGAATGAAGTGATGGGGGCAAGCGTACAATCAGCGCTAAAGGTACCACCAGAATAATCCTGATCTATGGATGTAACGGCCGTTTTTGTCTGAGCATTCCACTCTAGTCGCATACGATGTGTGCCATTGCCACCACAATTGCTATTTATCTCCGTATCTATCCCATTGCCGGCCTGAAACCGTGGGAAAAAATTGTCAGGTAGGATCGCAACATTTATATTGCTAACCGACACGTTTGCAGGGCCACCGAATCTATCGACAGGTAAAACAGGACCCAGCCCAAAGAATACGATGTTTCTGCCAATGTTTGGAGAACCATTAGCTGTCGGTACGGTTACTGTGACTTCTGCAACAAAACTTACCGAACTGTAGTCAGTTTCAATTGTGCGTAAATATGAGCGCAGGCCACCTGATTGATCTCCGCGCGTGTCTAGTCCCTGAAATCTAACATGACCATTTTCAAAAACTGGCCCCCAACTTGACCATTACAACAGGCTGTGCCTGGTGAAGTGAGGGATCCAGCTCCGCCGGCAGCTTCAAGTTGAGGCGGGAGAGTACCTCCAGAAAAGTTTTCAACAAATCCATTAGCCGCTGATGCGGTTGATATAGGCCCGAGCATATACAGTGCCAGCAATCCTCCAGAAAATAGGTTTAATTTTTTAACATTTTTACATTCATTGGATATTCCTTTATTCCTTTATTCCTTCAATACAAATTTTGAAGGTGCTCATTACAAGTGACATATCATCACTTTTGTTTTTTTGTGCTAGCTGTGTTTATTCAACTATCGAGTATAGGTATGTTTTGGTTAAAGTGTGAAAACGTAATTATAATCAATATCATGCTATTCCCTTGGCTGAAGATTAAGCCGTTGTGCTGTCACACCTGGCTTTTAACGGTATGAGTGATGCTTAAATCTTCGTTTTCAGAACCTTGTCTTGCCAGTAGATTGTCGGTGGCGATGGGGGAAATAGAGACTGATTTGCCAATGGGGCTGAAGTACAAAGCTATCTAGATATTGCGCCGGTAACTAAGGGCCGTCGCAAAAAACATGGGGCATTGACTATAGTAGTGCTTAACATTTTTTACGGTAATCATCCATTGAATGATGAGAGATGTATGTTCAGTAGTCATTCTGGGCGAGTTTGTTTTACAATCAGCAGCGTGCAAAAGAAAAGTCACATAATGGGGCCGTAAGCGCGCTCGTGTTAAGATAAGTTCGGTATTGCGTAAATGTTGCAAGAGTAAAAAGGTGTACTGCGAGACGACAGATTGACTTATTTAAAAGAGAGGGATTCTTCTCTACGGGCGATAAATCGCTTGACTGAATGCCTTAGTCAGTTCAGTGCCGATAGGTAATTAACCTTGCTCCCTTAACGCCATCGATCCGAGGCATTATGCTCGCAGTTATTATCTGCTTCAGCTGATGGCTGGCGCGATTGAAAATCACTTTAAGCCCTACTTTTCCGACATACTACCGTGGTTATTTAGGATAGCTGCTTTTGATACAGGCTCTGTGAAAATACTGTTTTCATAAGGATATTCTTACTTTCCCAAAAATTTTCACCGTGAACTCACCAAGGAGCAAAATGAAGCCGATTAATGTCAGTCACCTTGCTATTCACCCCATTAAATCATCTCAAGCTATTACACTGGACAAAACCCGAGTGGAGTTGGCCGGGTTCGCGTTTGATCGCCGTTTTGTGGTGATAGATAAAAATAACAAAGCCATCACCGGGCGAACCCACCCCCAGTTAACTCAAATGCAAATCACTTTAAATGAGCAGGCCATGGTGGTAAATGCGCCGGGCATGGCAGTGCTGAATATCAAAACCAACGATTTTTCAGCTGAGTATCTGGAAACCCGTGTGTGGTCTTCTGTTAGTCAGGGGCAGCATTGTGGTGAGCGCTATGATAATTGGTTTAGCCGTTTTCTTGGCCTGGATTGTCGTCTGGTTTATTTTGGTCCGCACACGTCGCGACAAATTAAAGACTTTGATCAACCGGTTGGTTTTGCCGATGGTTATCCGGTTTTGTTGATCAGTGAAGCGTCGCTGGCTGATTTGAATCAGCGTAGTGTTCATCATCATCAAATGGAGCAATTTAGACCTAACCTGGTCGTCAATAATACCGTGGCATTTGCCGAAGATAGCTGGCAACGTATTCGGGTGGGGGAGGTTGAGTTTATTGTGCATAGCCCTTGCTCTCGTTGCAATTTTCCTAAGCTAAACCTGCAAACTGGGCAACCTCATCCGGACGGCGAACCGTTGTCGGTATTACGTCACTACCGCACCGGTCAGGATAAAAAAATATACTTCGGCCAAAATATCATCCCCTTAAATGAAGGGGAAATTAAATTGGGTGATAAAGTAGAAATCATCCGGTAGCGGCGTCGGGGGCGGGCTATTGCGCCGCTGCCCAACTAAATTCATTGTTAAAGTCACGACAATTTGTGACCACATCAGCAGTGTTTTCAATATACACCTGCTTTTTGGCCGACACCTCTAAGATATAGGTTGATGGATATTTCGCCGGTGGTGGCGGCGCACAAAACGTACTTTGGCCGGTGCCAATAACTACCTTTGTGCCAGGCTTTAAATCACACTGCACCATTTTGTCTAACGGCGACCAGATATAACAAATTTCATAATTGGTTTGATAGTCGCTGGTTTTACCCGCTGGTTTATTGGCCGCCCACCAACTCCCTAGTCGGGTATACGAATTTCGACTGTTCCAGGCCCGATAAACCGTGATTTTCTCACCATCGTTAGCTTGATAAACCTGACCCTGGCACAGTTTTCCTTCACCGGCAGGAGCGGTGGCGTTGGCCAATAAGCTTGGATCTGATACCGGGGTGAATTGACCTGCCAATGATGGCGGTAACTCAGTATTGCCCAAACATGCCGCTGGCGGTACGGTAAACACTGCCGTTGACTCGTTACTGCTGATGTCATTGGCGGCCTCTTTAGCTGAGGTACTATATTGGCTGGCACAGCCACCCAATGTTAGTGTGAATACGATTAACGTGAGTTGTTTTTGCATCCTAGGTCGTCCCTGTGGTTTCGTTAGTTGAACCTACCACCAATAGCAAAATAAATGTAGGTAGCATAAAACGTCATTTTTCATAAAATATACGCTACCTCATATTGTCTATATTTACATCTCATTAATATCTTTGAAGGAGCAAAAACTACGATTATTTATCTATGCCCGCCTTCCTTGAGTCAGCAGCGTTGTTGGCTGCTCTTACTCCTGTAACCAAGGGCTTTGGACTTAGTCAGTCTAAGTTCATGGGGCTGAGTTCCTTTGCCGCCTGGCTGCAAAGCCAATGACTTTGAGCATATAACTCAACTGTTTTTTACAAAGTTAAAAATTCAAAACAAGCGTCTCAGGCTACTGTGCCGTTGCGTACTGAAAATTGTATTTTATCGAATCTGTCGAGAAAACCTTCTGATCAACACGAAGTGGCGTCGGTGGGTCGTTCACTATTATGCATGGTGCCCCCGAATCGCTCTTACTGGTCTGGCAGCTGTAGTTAGAACACGTTGTTCCAAAGTGACAGGCCAGGGTTGAGCGTACAAAGTTTAAGGTTAACCTTGAGCTTACTGATCTTCGTTTTTTTCAGCAGCCACCACCGATATCTCGACCAAAAGCGCATCTCGTGCCATCTTTGCTTCAACACAGGCACGAGCGGGTGCATGACCATCAGGTACCCAGGCATCCCATACTTTATTCATTGCTGCAAAATAGCTCATGTCTTTGACATAAATGGTTGCTGACAATAGATGATTTTTGTCGCTTCCAGCTTTGCTCAACAGCTCGTCGACTTTTTCTAACATCGAAGTTGTTTGCTCAGTAATATCTTGGTCAGCGTCTTTACAGACCTGGCCACACAAATAGATGGTACCGTTATACTTAACTATTCGGCTCATTCGCGTGGCTGTTTCAATTCTTTTAATCATGGCTTCATTTCTCTTGGTGTCTTGTTAATGGCGTCTTTTAATAGATATTTATGTTGGAGCCGAAGGGTAATTTGGCAGTATAATTCTTGCCGTTGCCCCTAGTCTGTTTTTATTATTGGTTAAGGTTAATTGCCCACCATGGTGGGTAATAATGTTCTGGCATAAACCTAAGCCTATCCCATGGCCTTTGTGCTTAGTTGTATAAAAAGGCACAAATAGGTTTTGTGGATTAGCAATGCCTTGTCCTTGGTCAATCACTTCAATCAGCACCTGCATGTTCTGCTCTGTGTCCTGCTGTATGCTGTCTTGTAGAGTGTTTTTTCCTGCTGAAACGCGCGCACTAGTGGGGAACGCATTAATATTGATTTCGATATTATTAGACATATTATCCCCATTTAAACAAGCTTGACTGGCTTCTACTGCATTTTTTACTACGTTAATTAAGACCTGTTTTATTAATAGCGGATCAGCCCAAAGTTTTTCTAGGTGAATATTTATGGTGAAATCCTGTAGAGGAAATAAAGCGACGACCGGGTTAATAACTTCATCACTCGTTAACCATTGCTTGTTTATGGTTAAATGTTTAGTGATATCACCGTAACGGTTAACAAATGCTTGCAGCTCAATACTTCTTTGTACAATAACCTTGAGTGCTTGACTAGAACGAGCGTCTTGATTGGGCATTTCAACTAATGATTGCGCCAGAGATTTAATCGGCGTTAAAGAGTTTCTAATTTCATGACTAAGTACACGAATGATTTGTTGCCAGGATTCTTGCTGTTTTTTACGTAATAAGGTTTCGATGTTAGTTAGGATAACTAAATGATATTTATGTTCGTCTTCAATAAAGTGACTGTGCTTTATTTGCCAACGTGACTCCTGCTCTGGGTCGACAAAGAACCAATGATTATTATCATCTAACGCTAAACCTAAGCGATTACTGGCTGTTAAGCGCTTAATTTTCCAGGGTTGGCCAATATAGTCTGAAAATGCAGCATTGGCATGACTGAGTTGTAACTTGTGATTGAATATAGCGATGGGTGCATCTAATTGCTCAATTAAATGATAAATAAGTAGAGTATGTTGGTCATATTGTTGCTTTCTATGTTGAAGTACGTCCGATAATTGACTGATTTCTTTATTTAAATGATAAATAATCCCTGAATGATAATTGCCTCTTGCTCGCAAACTATAATCTTCTAGTCGGATCGCTTCTACTAAGCTGGTCAAACTATAAAAGGGGGTAACAATTTTATGATAAAAAGACCACAGCCAAACAAATACCGGTACCAGTGCCAGAGTGAACACAGTAGCCATTTCTAAATAGCTGAACTCTAATAATAGCATCAGCCATGTTACTAACCCGGTAAAAGCGATCATCAGCATCAAAGCAAGCGCTTTTAATTGCGATTCAAGTGACTGATGAGCATTACGTTTTGATGTCATATTTTTCCATGCGGCGATAGATTGCACTTTTACTAATACCTAATAATTGGGCGGCTTCTAGCGCTGAACCATTGGTTTTAGCAAGGGCTTGATGGAGCAGTTGTTGTTCGGCAAGATCTAAGGTCATAAATGGCATGTCAGCTTGCTGACTGGCATCAGCCATCCGCAATACAATATCACTAGCAGTGATTATTGTATTTGCTGATAATAATACTGCCCTTTCCATCGTGTGGCTTAACTCTCGAATATTGCCCGGCCAATGATAACTCGTTAGCTTATCTTCAACATCGCCGGCTAAGGTTATGTTTGATTTACCATAACGAATACTGTGTTTGTTTACAAAATGTTGTGCCAACAACATGATATCTTCTATACGCTCACGTAAGGCAGGTACATGCAGCTCTATGGTGTTTAAGCGATAATACAGGTCGGCACGAAATTTATCTTCGGCCATTAGCTGATCAAAATTTGCATTTGACGCGCTTATCAAGCGAATATTGGTGTGCTGAGTAATACTTGAGCCGACCATTTCAAACTCACTTGACTCCAATACACGCAATAATTTGGCTTGTTGTGCTAGCGGGATATTAGCTATTTCGTCAAGAAACAAAGTGCCTTCATTAGCCATTTCAAAACGACCCACTCTTGATTCTTTGGCATCAGTAAATGCGCCTTTTTTATGGCCAAACATTTCACTTTCAAACAATGACTCAGCAATAGCGCCCATGTTGACCGTGACCAGGTTGTTATGATGACGACTTGATTGCTGATGAATATTAGTTGCTATGGCTGATTTTCCCGTGCCGTTTTCGCCGGTAAGTAAAATAGTGGCATCGGTTTGAGCTAATTGTGCAACCTCTTGCATTAACTTTTTCATCGCCCGAGATTGCCATATAAATTCTTCATCTTGATGATTCTGATTTTGTTGACGTAAAATAACATTTTGTTTTTCCAGCCCGGAAAACTGAATTTGCTGCTTAACAATTTGCAGCATTCGTTGATTGTCCCAAGGCTTTTCAACAAAATCATTAGCGCCCTTTTGCATGGCTTTAACGGCTAGATCAACACTTGACCAGCCTGTCATCGCAATAACTGGCGTGGTAATGCCTTCTTTTTTTAATATTGATAAAAATTCCAGACCTTCTTTACCCGACGTTGTGTCGCTTGAATAGTTCATATCAAGTAAAATCAAATCAACGTGCTGACACTGTAATATGCCTAAGCCTTGGGAAGGTGAATCAGCTTCAAGTATTTTATAATTATGATTACTGAGTAAAAAATTGACGCTTAATCGCACATCAATCATGTCATCAATAACTAAAACGGTTGCGCTCATCATTCTTTGTCCTGATTATTGTTCTTGGTGATAACCCAAACGAGGCTTATTTATGTAATTCGATCATTTCTTTAGCAACAAGTGCGGCAGAGGGTAAAAACATTGTTGAAACGATACCTTGATCCACAACCACTGCATTTTTATCTTTTAAAGTGCTCTTATTTAAGGCTATTGCACCATTACGTTTAAGCTGGTTTTCGACTAAAAAAGGTAACAGCGTGCCTTGTTTCGCCCATTTTTTTGATTGTTCAGTGGAATTAGGAAAGCCCGCAATACGTCTTCCTTTTACCAGGAATTCACCATTATCTAATTTCACGTTTGCAAAGGCACCCGCACCATGACCGCTAGAGCCAACAATTCCTCCGGCTTGGTATATTGACGCAATAATAGCAAGCATTTTGGGATTACTGGCAATATCGAATAATGGGCCGTAGCCCCCCCCAATAAATACGCCCCAATAATCATCCGGATTAACCTCTTTAGGAGATTTTGAAGCATTTGCTTTAACTAAAAAACCTTCATGTTTAATGGCATAACGACTAATGCCAATAGGATCCATCATAAATTCTACTTCATTGCCTTTCGGTGAAGCAAAGTCTACTTCGAAACCATGGCTGGTAAAGATGTGAAATGGAGGCGCGACTTCCCAAAGGTTATTCCTTGCATCATGTTTCTCTTCATCGCCCATATCAATTGTATTTGATACCAGTATTAACACTTTTTTTTGTGCTACGTCACGTGTATTAGCGGTGACATTGTGAGAAGAAAAGACAAGCAGACAGACGACTAAATACATATATTTTAAAGTTGACATGTTAATCCTTATATAACTATTCATTGCGTAAGGCTTTTATCGGATCCTGCTTAATCACTCGATTAACAGGCAGGTAACAGGCAAAGAATGAGATCATCAACATAATGGGCATTGTGCTGATAATGGCCAAAATATTAATTTCTACGCTCGATGCAAACTGTTGCCTGATAACCAAATATAAAATCACACTAAATATGGCACTTAACCCGATACCATAAAGTACTGGCTTAATGTTTTCTTTCAGAACCATGTTTAGCAAACGATGTGTTTTTGCGCCTAACGCAAGATGAATACCGAGTTCGTATCGACGCATTTGAGTGCTGTAATTAAGCACACCATAAATACCTGCCGCAGCGAGAACCAGTGCCAATAACGCTAAGACTAAGGTTAAGCCCGCCGCTAATTTGTGTTTATAAATCAAACTAGCATGCATTTCGCTGTGACTGGTCACTTCGCGTATTTTCAACTTAGGGTTCAGTGCATGTATGAGCGGTAATAATGTTTCTTTTGACAGTGACGCACCGTCTTCCAATTTGATATCAAAACCCAAATCGCTAAACACCGCATAAGGTAAATAGTAACGACGATATTTGTGCTCACTTTCAGTACCAGGGCTGTAATAATCTTGGGCGATACCCACCACTTTAAGGGGTTGAGAAGCTTGTATCTGAAAAATTTCACCTAAGGCGTCGCCATCAGGGACCAACTCACGAGCGAGTGATTCACTGAGGATGATTTCGGTGATAAAATATTTAGGATCTTTTTGTTCCGTAAACGTTCGTCCTCTAACAATGGGCAATTCAAGTAAATTAAAGTAATTATGATCAACCATGTTCGCGGCAAAACTACCCAGCCTCTTATCATTGATATCGTTCAAGCCCATGTTAAAACTGCCCAACTCAATGACTGGCTCTAAACTTCGAGAAACCTGTTTTACTTCAGGGCGCTCACTTAATTTTTGCTTAATTTCAAGCGTTAACAAATTTAGTTCGATAAGTTTTTCATCTGACCAGCGCTCGTAACCTTTAGGTTTATCGATACGCAGATAAGTTACGTTTTCTTCATTGAAACCCAAGGGGTGAAGTACCGTGCTCAACGCTTGTTCAATCACTGTTGATGCGCCAACAAGTAATAAGGTGGCCAGGGTTACTTGGGTAATTATCAACGCGTTACGAATAGGTGTGGTGATTTGTAACCCACTGCCTTTGCCACTACTTTGAAGCTGGCTTTGCAGTTTGTTGTAATTAACCATACGGCTGGATAATTTGGCAAAAACTGCCGCCAAAGTGATCACCGTAAAAAGTGTGAACATTAAGGTAACATTATCAAGGGCTAGTTCATTGATACGAGGCAATTGTGTTGATGCCAACTCGTCCAGCAAAACAAAACCCCAGCCTGCCACTAGCAATCCTAACAGCCCAGCTATGGCACATAAGATTAAGCTTTCAGCAAACATAGAAAGAAATAAGTGTGAAGGTTTAGCTCCCAATGCTGCCTGAATGGCCATAGTTCGTTGCTTTTCAGCCGCTCGTGATAAAAACAAGTTGGTAACATTGGTTGTGGCTATCAATAATAGACCAACAACACCACTTAAGAGCATCAATGCAATCTTCTTACTGTCGCCAATAATAATCTCTTTTAGGGGGATTAATTTTGCGCCAGCAGTACTATCAGGTTCTGACGCATCGTTTTCTCTATAAGCCTCATTGAGTTTACTACTTAAAGAAGCGACGGCTTGAGCAGGTGAAATATTTGTTTTTAATTTACCTAAACCTGTCAGGCCGCGGGTCATGATCCCAAAGTTTTCGACATTCAGTGGTTGAAAATCCCATGGCACCCAAAACTCAATGGCTTTGTTATTTCGATTTGCGGGTGCATTGAAACTCTCCGCGGTAACGCCTATAACTTTATAGCTGACATTACCCAACATAATTTTAGTGCCGAGAATGTTATTGTCGCTGTTGTACCACTTTGTCCATGTTCCATAACTGAGCACAGTAACCGCTTGATGACGATCAAAACCTTCATCTTCACTTAGAGTTCTGCCTAAATACATGGCGGGTTTTAATAGAGAAAAATACTCTGGCGTAACATAACTGACAATGCTATTTGGCTCTTCCGGATGGTCAGCAACCAACACTTCTCTATCAAGTTGCAAAGCAAGTTCAGAAAAAATATTTTGCTGTTTATACCAGAGGATCATTCCCGGTGCTGATTGTGCTCCAATATGGGTTTCACCACCTTCAGTATAAGATTGTTGCAACACCACTAGGTTATCAGCATCCGGGTATGGCAATGACTTTACAAACAACAAGTGATTGAGACTGAAAATACAGATTAAGGCCCCTAAAGTGACTGCTAAAGTAGCGATAACCGTACTTGAAAATCCCGGGGCTCGGGTTAATGCGGATTTAGCCAGCAATAATTCAAATTTCAGATTACTAATAAAATGTTTCATCCTGCCTCCTAGAAATCAAGTTGTTCGGCCATTTTCCCATCTAATAAATGTAACTTCCGCGTGGCCATATCTGCATAGCGTGAGTCATGGGTTACCATACAAATAGTGACACCATTGTTATTAAGCTGTTCGAGCATTTCCATCACCGCATCACCATTTTTTGAATCGAGGTTTCCGGTAGGCTCATCAACCAATAAAATAGCCGGGCTGCCCACTAGCGCACGAGCAATAGCGATACGTTGCTGCTGACCACCTGAGAGCTGGTTGGGTTTGTGACTGGTTCGATGGGACATTTCTACTTTTTCTAAGCTATTCATAACGCTTTGTTTTATTGCACTGTTCGTCATCATTGGCTCTCGATAGCGCAATGGTAAAGCAATGTTATCAAACACACTTAATTCATCGATTAAGTTAAAAGCCTGAAAAACAAATCCAATATTTTGATTACGAATTTCCGCGCGATGATTAACCGACAAATCGCTTACGTCTTTACCATTAATGAAGTACCGACCACTTGTAGGGCTATCGAGTAGGCCTAAAATTGATAATAAACTCGACTTTCCACAGCCTGATGGACCAGAAATAGACACATAGTCTTGAGCGTATATTTCAAGGTTCACCCCGCGCAAAGCATGAGTTTCCATTTCATCCGTGGCAAAAACTTTGGTCAAATCTTGCATCTGTATTATCGCTTGCTTTTTCATATGGGCGTCCTCTAATAATAAGTCTCTATAAAATTTTCAATAAAGTCAGGACTGTTCATCAGTCGTTTTTTAGTCGGTAATCGTTACTATAGACACGTCTTGCCAACGAGACATGTCTGACAAAACAAAGGTTTGTGCTACTGTAGCACCGCTGACAAGTTGTATGTATTCGCCACTTTCTTGACCATAAGTAACCTCAACTTGCTCTGCCTGGTTAAGTTCATCAGATAACTTAAATAGAGTGGCACGCATGCCAGCACTGGCATTGACAGGTTTTTTGATATAAGTGGCATTCGTCAGTAAACCGGTTGAAATAACACCATCTACATTTAGTTCAGGTCGAGCATTACGGGGTAAAGCACTGTTTAATGCGACTTCTACAGCAATGCTTCCTTGAGTGACAACAGGGTTAATGCGGATCACTTCACCCTGAATTGTGCCGCCCCGGGTATCAATAACCACTGCTTGATTAAGCTCAACGAGCGCCATTTGTGATTGAGAAATATTAAGCATGGCGTAAAGAGTGTCTATACTGCCCACCAACGCCAACTGCTCTCCCATAGCAACACTTTGCCCTAGTTCCACAGGGAGGTTTTGCACTACCCCCTTGATCCCCGCTTTTACGGTTAACTTGTCAAATCGTTCTTGGATCACCGTCACCTGCTCTTGTTGTTGCTCAATTTTATCTTGAGCAATTTCGAGCTCTTTCTGATGTACTTCATTAAGTTGCAGCAATCTTTTTTGTTCTATTTCAATACGACGAGATAATTGACGATGATCTAATTGTGAGCGCTTAAAGGTAATGCCTGAAATAATCCCGTTAACCACTAATTTTTGTTCGGCTTCTACTTTTAATGCCGCAATTTCTAACTGAGACAGTAATGCTTCATGTTCGCCTTGTTGTGAAAGGATCTCCCTCTGCTGATTCAAACCTAATTGCAGAATATTCGTTTTATAGGTGTTTAATTCACGATGGGCATCTTTCACTTGTTGGGCAACTTCAGGGTTAGATAATCTTAATATGACGCTATTAGCAGTAACTAAAGCGCCCGGTTTAAGTAAAATCTCTTCCACTATAGCGTTAGCAGGCGCACTTAATAAGCGCTGCTCTTTAGATTTCAACTTACCATAACCTTCTACCTGTAAAGCTAAATCACCTTGTTTGACCTTATCTGTCCAAATTTGATTTGCAGAAACTTTTTGATTGCCTGCCGGTTGGCTAAATGACCAAATACTTAATGCAATAACTATCACAAGTGAAAAACTAATAACGATAGATCGTTGCTTTGACTTGGCAATATTGGTTGGTTTTTTAATATCCATAATAACTCCAGCGTAAGTTGATACTGACGTTGCAAAAGGGGCGCCATAATTTAAGGTGCTGATATATATAGATAATAAAATAAAATAGACAGGTGTATTCCCGATTTCACAACTGGTTTTTTTGAATTCGAAAAAGGTTATGGATTTTTATAGCTGGGCAGTAATCGCCTCCCCAGGCTTTTTTGCCCACAGCCGATAAGTTATTGCTAAGGGGGAATGCCGTCCGTTGCACAGGCATTAATGTGCAGGAAAGATCATAAAAAGAGAGGTGTCGATGTCTCTGATACCGGCTGACTTATGGGTGACCCTATGGATAATTCGCTTTGAAAAAATCCAGAATATCCCTGAGCAAAGCGTTTATACGTAATAAGATGTAGTCGCTCAGACAGCTATCTTTTTAACGGTGATTGTTAGTGGCACAGAGCATCCTGGGTTTACCCCAAAATCTAAGCAGACTGAAAACGTCGTATATCAAATGACTTAATCGGCAGCTCTGTTTGTCCATCAAGGATAAGCTGGGAGATAATGCGTCCCACTATCGGGGATAATTGAAATCCGTGAGCGGAAAAACCAAAGGCATGGAATACGCCATCTGCTTTTGAGCTTGCGCTGATGACAGGAATATTATCAGGCATAAATGCTTCTATTCCGGCCCAGGCTCGCACGATACGCACGCCGGCCATGTGAGGAAAAAACGTGCTGACGGTTTGGGCGCTGGTCTTAAGTTTGGCAAAATTTATCTCGGTCTTTTGTTGCTGCATATCTAAGTGGGCTAAATGGGCACCGCCAATGATAACCGTTCCATTTTGCATCTGTTTGAAGGACAGTTTATGGCCTACCGCACCCACTACAGGTTTTAGAAAAGGGGGCAAGCGTTCGGTAACCATTAACATGGGTGCTTTAGGTGTCAGGGGTACTGATTCATCAAATGCGCAGGCAATTTTGTTGGCCCATGCACCCGCACAGTTGACAATATTCACGGCTGTGTATGTTCTCTGATTGGTACTGAGTTGCCAGCCACCAGTGATTTTATCGATACTTTTGACTTCTACATTGCTATGTATTTTGGCCCCCAGAGCGCTTGCTTTATGCCTAAACGCGGTGGTCGCGTGAAATGGGCGAGCGGAACCATCATCGGGGTTATAAAGCGCACCCACGCAGCCAGCAACAAGATGTGGCACCAAGCGATAGAGTGTGTCTTTATCTATAATGCGCTCATGAGAATAGCCTTTTGCTTGCAATTCCTCGACACGCTTTTGTAAGGTGTTGAGCTCTTCTTGTGTTTCGGCGACCCGTAGCTGACCATTAAATTGTACATCACAATCGCTGTCGACCAGAGTGCGAATGTTTTTCCAAATTTCAGCGGCAGCGATGGTAAGGGGGATTTCATCCATATGCCGGTTGAGTTGGCGCAGTCCACCTGCATTGACGCCTGAGGCATGGCGGCCAGGGCTGTCTTTTTCTAACACTGTTGCTTTCACGCCACGCAGTCCCAGGTGAACAGCAGTAGAGAGCCCCATGAGACCGCCACCGATGATGATGACTTCTGATTTCATTTTTCTTCTCCCGCTTCGTTTAGATCAGCGAGCTGCTCTATCGTTAACGGACGAATGGGCGGACGGATCCGATAACTTTCATTTTGCCCGATATCATTGCCAAGCTCATGGGCAACAAGTTGGCTGATAGCGTTGTCGCACTGGCGGCCCTGACACAGGCCCATTCCACAACGGGTAAGAAATTTAATTTGATTAGGATCGCGATGACCATCTTGAATGGCCTGACGAATAGCCGCTGCAGTGATCTCTTCGCAGCGACAAATTAGCGTGTCATTTTCAGGTTCAGTTAATAGGGTGGGGGAGGGGCGAAAGAGTGCCTCAAGAAAAGGCCGAACATGTAAATCCTTAGCAAGGTAACGGCGGTCTTGATGAGCATTTTTATCTCGTTCTTTGCTGCTAATACAACCGAGCAGGTAAGCACTTTCTAATCCGGCCATTCGGCCAGCGTGTTGCGCAGCGATAGCACCACCTATTCCCGCGCTATCACCGATAATGGCGAGCCCCTCAATGGAACTATTGCTCCATTGGTCTATAGTCGGTCGCCAACACAGCTGAGATCGATCCCAATAATGATGGCAACCTGTGCTTCGACTCAAATGGCTATCGGGTATCACGCCAAAATGGGTCATCAATAAAGGGGTTTCAATGCTTTTACGGCCACCACCATACGTAAACTCAACGGCTTCGATTGACTCCTTGCCTACTGCGCATAAATCAGATACCCCACTATAAAATGGTACGCCGGATTTTTTTAGCTGTAGCTGGTATTTAAGTCCTTTAATGATGTAATGGTATGCCAGTAAGGCCCGAGGTAAATGAGGCAGTGCTCGCCAGTAGTTGCCCTTTGGGCTCAGTTGGATAATGGCATTTATCGTCACTCCAGCGTGCATATACTGCCAGGCAAGTAGCAGCAGCAATGGGCCTGAACCAGCCACTACCACACCGTTGTTAGGTACAATACCGGCCGACTTTAATAATATTTGTCCAGCCCCTGCAGTCATGACGCCGGGTAAAGTCCAGCCAGCAAAGGGGACCGGGCGCTCCATGGCACCTGTGGCAATAATGACACGATCGGCACTAAGCAGGGCTGCCTGGTTGTGATGTAATATGCCAATTTTCCGCTGAGCATTAAGACTCCAAACTGTTGTACTTGGTTGGTGTATCGCCTTGCTAGCGTTAAAATTGTCTACTAATTTTTGGCCATATTGATAATCCGGGCCAAGTGATTTTGCCCGCTGGTGGGGAATATCAGCAATGGCTCGATATACCTGCCCACCGGGTGTTGCTTGCTCATCAATGAGCAGGCACTCCACTCCTGCATTGGCTGCCGAGGTTGCGGCGGCTAGCCCTGCCGGGCCGCCGCCAATGATAACAAGTTGATGGTGGGCCATTAAACGTAACCCTTACCGCAACCCAGCTGGCGGCGAATTTTCATGCCTTGCTGTACCGGTATCTGGCAGGTCTGCCGATTGGGTACTCCATCAATGTTCATAAGACATTCAAAACACACGCCCATCATACAAAATGGTGCGCGGGGCTCGCCGGATAATGGCGTAGTACGGCAAGATTGAATGCCCGAAGCCAGAATGGCCGCGGCGATTGTTTCCCCTGCTGCCACACGAACAGTCTCACCATCGATCTCAACCTTGATCCATTCTCTGCCGGGCTCGTCTAATCGACAAAAAGAGGAAGACATAGTTTTTCACCTGCTGTTAATTTTGGGGGCTTAGAAACGTATTTTTTTGGCAATATCAGGATGCTCAAAAATCATCTCATGTTGTAACGCCAGTGACTTACCCACACGCGCATCCTTGGCTTTGCGATACATAGTAAGCGCGATAGCAACATCTAAGTAAGACAGGCCAACGGCGTTAAAATAGATCCGCTCTTGCTCAGACTCCCGGCCAGGTTTATCGCCTGCCACTAATTCATGAAGATCAGCATGTAAATCGTGGCTACTAAGTAAGCCTTCGTTATACATTCTGCTTAACGTTTGTGTGCGGTGCATGACCGTTTTCCAATCGTCACAGACAATTTTGTCGCTTTGTGTAACAACCGCATATTCGTCTTCCCACCCCCCCACGTGGCTATAAAATGCGCCGGGCTTCACCCAATCAGCTTTAAGCAGAGGCGCTTGAGCACTTGTGGCTGTGACCAGAATATCTGCATCTTCCATGGCTGATTTGGCATTCCCATTGGTGGGGATAAACTGCATATCGGGCAAAACGGGCAAAAGTTGAGTGATAAACTCATGCTCCTCAGCTTTGCTTAACGCCGAAACACGGCAGATTTTTAGGCTCGGTCGTGCCACTTTCATGGCCAGTAAATGCATTTTTGCCTGCTCACCTGCGCCGATAAAGCCAATGGTTTGTGCATCCTTTTTTGCCAGATACTTCGCCGCAACCGCACCGACCGCACCAACACGCATGTTGGACGCAAGCGTGCCATCCATAACGGCAACAGGAAAGCCATGTTCGATTTCAGACAGCACAAAGATAGCGGAAAGATTTTGCAAATTGTATTTACGTGGGTTTTCAGGAAAAACTGATACCCATTTCATACCACAAATTTTTTCGTCTAACATGGTCGCGGGTAAGCAGTTGATTCGCTCTTGTGTACGGGGATCGAAAATCTGTACGATTTTTTCAGGAAACATAATTGAGCCTTTCTCGAAAGCGAGTAAGGTTTGCTCCACAACATCCATGATGAGCTGCATATCAAAACAACCTGAATCGAGTAAATCTTCCTGAGAAAAATAATTAAAATCGACTTCGTGATGACTCATCGTTTTACTCTCCAATAAGGCGCTTTGGGTGGAGGGAACCGCCACGTCTAAGGCATTCGACGAAAATACTGAATATATAAAATTGTAGTTAAAAAGTGGTAACTAGCGAGCGATGCAATTAAAAATAGGGTGCCGGGGCCTAAAATCAGTATCTGCTAAACAATATCATCAGTTAAATAAATTACGCATAGACTCATAGTAATAAAATGCAAAACAATTTATGACTATGATCCGTTATCATGCCTATACCGTTAATCCCTTTAGGTTAAAGGCCTACGTGCAACAGATCTCTGTCACTACAGGTCTGATATAGTCCTGTTGGCACCTCGCATTATTATTAAAGAGGAAATTATGAAGACATATCAAAAATCTATGGATGCAATTTCTGCTCTGACAACTGAGCAGTACCGGGTAACACAAGAAAATGGCACTGAGCGTCCCGGCACAGGTGAATTCCTGGGCAACACACAGCCTGGTATTTACGTGGATATCGTGTCAGGAGAGCCTTTGTTTGCCTCTTCTGCCAAGTATGAATCAGGCTGTGGCTGGCCGAGCTTTACCAAAGCAATAGACCCGGTCAACGTAAATGAAATCACTGATACGTCCCTCGGTATGACCCGTACAGAAGTGCGCTCATCCCATGGCGATAGTCACCTGGGGCACGTATTTAACGATGGTCCAACAGAGCAGGGCGGTTTACGTTATTGTATCAACTCCGCTTCACTGCGTTTCGTTCATAAAGATGACATGACAAGTGCAGGCTATGAAGACTATTTAGATCAAGTAGAGGATATTTCGTAATGGCAAATGAACATGCAATATTAGCTGGTGGTTGTTTTTGGGGTATGCAGGATCTTATTCGCAAACGCCCGGGGGTGATATCAACCCGTGTTGGTTATACTGGCGGTGAAGTGCCTAATGCGACTTACCAAAATCATGGCAGGCACGCTGAAGGTATCGAAATTTTGTTCGATAATGAGGTTGTCACCTATCGGCAAATTTTGGAGCTGTTCTTTCAAATTCATGATCCCAGTACCCAGAACAGGCAGGGTAACGACACGGGGGCTTCCTACCGTTCGGCTATCTATTATATGTCTGATGAACAGCATAAAGAAGCGTTGAAGACGATTGCCGACGTAGATGCTTCTGGTTTATGGCCTGGTAAAGTAGTGACCGAAGTGGAACCTGCCGGTGATTTTTGGGAAGCAGAGCCTGAGCACCAGGACTATTTGCAAGTTCGACCCAATGGCTACACCTGCCACTTTCCCAGACCCGACTGGACGTTACCCTCTGCTTAGTGAGTTTGAAACAGGCTAAACAGACAGGTAATGCGCGTA
>JBKEFM010000067.1:0-19182 GCA_046709505.1 Paraglaciecola sp.
CTAGCTGGCAGTGTATTCCGGGCGTTTGTTGCGTAGCAAAATGCCAGCTTTTAACGCTAAGATGTTTGTGAAATGCCAGTGCTGCCGTAGCGTTTAACAAGATTTGACTAAGCTGGGCTGAGCTCATGACTATACCGCTTTGGGCGAGATTTTCTGCCATGCCAATATAATGTTCCGTATCTTGCAAACTAAATAATTGCTCGCCCGTAGGTAAATTGATTAAAAGCTTTAGCTGATATGGCACCACAAAGCTTAAGTCACCCAGATCGATGCGCAGCGTTTGCTGGTGCGTATACCAAAACCAATCTGTTTTAGGGAGAAGCATAATCTTACAGGCTCAATTTGCTAAATTAAATAAATATTTCAAACGCTACCACAACTTGCGCCCAATGGCGCATGTTTCCTCAGACTCTATTGTAATAAAAGATAGTGAACGATGCCGGATCATTATAAAGAATTAACGATCTCTTTTATGACTTTTGGCCCTTTATAGATCAGCGAAGAATATATCTGAATCAAAGGCGTTCCCCCTTCGATACGCATTTTAGCTGTATCAGCACCGTCTATCCCCCCCACACCGATAACCGGCATACAGCCCTTTAGTTCTTTACATAGTAATGCAGTAATGTGCTGACTCTTATCACTCAGCACTGACCCACTCAGACCACCCGCTTGTTCGGCATGCTTTTGCCCTTTCACCCTTTCCCGATCCAGTGTGGTATTCGTTGCAATCACGCCATCGATCTGGGCGGCAATTAAAGCTGTGGCTAAATCTCGCACTTCAGTATCCTGCAGATCCGGTGCGATTTTGACCAATATGGGCACATACTTACCGTGCTTTTTTGCCAGGCGCTGCTGCTCGATTTTGAGACCACTTAACAATTGTGTTAACGCTTCACCATGTTGCAGTTTGCGCAAGCCAGGGGTATTTGGCGAAGAAATATTAATGGTGACATAACTGGCATAGAGATAAACTTTTTGCAGGCAGATCACATAATCATCCAGGGCTTGCTCATCGGGGGTAGTTTTGTTTTTGCCTATATTGATACCCAGTATGCCCTGGTATTTTGCGCGCTTAACCTGCTCAACTAAATAATTCACACCTTTGTTATTAAACCCCATGCGATTGATGATTGCCTGGCCTTTTGGCAGTCTGAACATTCTGGGTTTGTCATTACCACTTTGAGGTTTGGGCGTGACAGTACCAATCTCGATAAAGCCAAAGCCCATGGCGGCAAAGGCGTCGATACACTCACCGTTTTTATCTAAACCTGCCGCCAGCCCCACTGGATTTTTAAAGTGCATGCCTAAAACGTCCACCGGCTTATCCGCGATGGTTTGTCTATAGGCAAAATCCAAGGGGGTATTTTGTGTTCTCTTAAGCCAGGTTAGCGTGAAGTCATGGCTCCACTCTGCGTCTTGGGTAAATAAAAGTTTCTGGAGAATTGCGTACATATTAATTTGTTTTCCTTTGCAAAAAAAAAGCCCCGGTGTAAACCAGGGCGTGGATTTGCTGCATAAAACCTAATTAATAGCGTTTATGCTAAGTATCATCAGTTCGCGCAAGGCGACGGAGAACTTGGCAAATTCATGAGTACTGCTGGTTTTAAATTCAGACATCATACTATACCAGCGTTCTAATAAAACATGATTATTGTCCATCCAATTGGTCAGTATTGCTTGTGCATCGTCGTTATCCGGTGCGCCCGTTAACAACACTGTTGCCAGTGCTCGCTGCTGCCAATCGAGCTCTTCCCGGTAAGAGGCGCGGGCAAGAGCTTGCCAATGGTTATTAACTGTTTGACTGTTGATTTGTTCAAGAAACCAATGTAATTGCAGCCTGGAGCCGAGTTTAAAGTACAAACTGGCGACCAATTTGATATCACGTTTTTCAACTCTCGCGATTTGCGCCAAATCCAGACAGGGAAACATGTTACTCAGACTGGCTACTTTGTAAGCCACATCGCCAGGTACACCTTGCTCAATAAGAGCGGCGCTGGCAGCTTCCAAATCATTATATTCACCCTCAACCAGATAATTTTGCATGTTTACAAACAAATCTTTAAAGGTAGAACGATAACTGTCTATGGCCTGCTGTATATCCATGGATTTTACGCCATGGCGTAAATACCATCTAGATGCCCGGCGAAGCGTACGACGCATGCTATCAAGCATGTTCAATTGCGTGTCCGCATTAACTACATTGTCTAATTTCTCAATATCCAGCCACAGGGCCTCCATTGAGAAAATACCTTTGACCACACAATAAGCATTGGCAATCTCATCGATAGTGGCACCGGTTTCTTCACGCATTCGAAAGACAAAGTTCATACCCATATCATTGATAATATTGTTAGTTAACTTAGTGGCTATGATTTCACCGCGCAGTGCATGCTGTTCCATTTGTTTGGCATAACGTTTTTGTAAAACAGCTGGAAATGCGCTCACTAATAACTTCATATGGTAAGGGTTTTCGGTAATTTCCGGAGTATTGAATTTTTCTTTTAAATCCATCTTGCTATAAGCAATCAAGACCGATAATTCTGGGCGAGTCAAGCCCTGGGTGGCAGCCAGACGATCTGAAATATCATCATCTGAGGGAATAAATTCCAGTTCACGATTCAAATTACCTTCTTTTTCAAGGTTATGAATAAAGCGTAATTGCTCCTTAAGTTGATTTCCTCCCCTCATATGAGTGATCGACATCGATTCAGTTTGACGGTAACAATCCTGAATGACCAGGTCCCCCACATCATCCGTCATCTCATATAGCAGGTTATTACGCTGCTTAAGCGTTAAATCACCGGCGTTCACCAGAGAATTGAGTAAAATTTTGATGTTCACTTCGTTATCTGAACAATCCACCCCACCAACGTTATCAATAAAGTCGGTGTTCACTCTGCCGCCATTGCGCGCCAGTTCGATTCGTCCAAGTTGGGTGAGTCCGAGATTCCCCCCCTCGCCAATAATTTTTGCCTGTACGTCAGCGCCATTAACGCGCAGATCATCGTTAGCACGATCGCCAACCTGTGTATGGGTTTCTTTACTGCTTTTGACGTAAGTGCCTATGCCGCCATTCCAGATCAAGTCAACTGGCATTTTCAGAATATTATGGATCAATTCGTTAGGCGGCATGGACATCTGCTTGGTACCTAACCATTTTTTCATTTCCGGCGTTAATTTGATCGATTTAGCCGAGCGGTGAAATACATCTCCACCTTTGGAAATAAGCGACTTGTCGTAGTCTTCCCAGTTCAGAGATGGATTTTCAAACAGGCGTTTACGTTCACCGTAACTGGTTTCAATATTTGGATTAGGATCGAAGAAAATATGCATATGGTTAAAGGCACAGATAAGCTTAGTGTGATGTGATAACAGCATACCGTTACCAAAAACATCACCAGCCATATCACCTATAGCCACACAGCTAAAATCTGTGGTCTGGCAATTGACGCCCATTTCGCGAAAATGTCGTTTGACCGATTCCCAGGCACCTTTGGCGGTTATCCCCATCTTCTTATGGTCATAACCTATGCTGCCACCGGAAGCAAAAGCATCCCCAAGCCAGAAATTAAACTCTTGTGAAATACCATTGGCAATATCTGAGAAGGTGGCAGTGCCTTTATCAGCGGCCACCACCAAATAAGGATCGTCCTCGTCTAGACGCACCACGTCTTTAGGATACACCACCTTGCCGTCGACTATATTATCGGTAATATCCAGCAAACTGCGAATAAAGATTTTATAACACGCTTGTCCCTCTTTCTGGAAAGCTTCACGCCCTTTATTGACGGGTAGGTTTTTACACACAAAACCACCTTTTGCTCCCACAGGTACGATCACAGTATTTTTCACCTGTTGGGCTTTTACCAGGCCTAAAATTTCGGTACGAAAATCTTCTTGTCGATCAGACCAGCGTAATCCACCCCGACCGACTTTTCCGCCCCGTAAATGCACACCTTCAACTCTGGGGGAATAAACAAAAATCTCAAATTTAGGTTTGGGCAAGGGCATATCAGAAATAAGCTCAGGCAACATTTTAAAGGATGCATAGGACTTTTCATTGCCTTGTTCATCGGTTTGATAAAAGTTAGTGCGCAGGGTCGCCAGGATCAATTCCATGTAGCGGCAAATAATACGATCATCATCCAGGTTAGACACTTTATCTAATCCTTCTTTGATGTCGTTTAGCAAGGCTTCTTCTTTTTTCGGTGAACGTCTTACTTTAGGGTTGTAACGCTGATTGAATAGTGCCACTAACGTCTTGGCAATACCTGGATAATTTGCCAAGGTATTGGCGATATAATCTTTGCTAAAAGAGCTGCCAATTTGCCGCATATACTTGGCGTAGGCACGCAATATAGTCACACTTCGTCCCGGTAATCTGGCACCCAGTACCAAACGGTTAAAAGCATCGTCTTCTAACTGGTTATACCAAACTTTGGAAAAAGCATCCTGAAATAATCGTTGAGCATGTTCTAATTCCATGTCATTGCTGCTGCTGTGCAACATGGAGAATTCCATTATCCAGTTCACTTCACCATCGCTGGACTTGACCCGGTATGGGCTTTCATCTATCACTCGCAGGCCAAAATTTTCCAGCATAGGTAACACAGCAGACAGATGAATAGGTTCATTTTTGTGGAATAACTTCAGTTTCACGACTTCGCTATTTCGCCCTTCTTCTTGGGGGCGATAAAACAACATGTCTAAGGTATGTTCTACTGTCAGCAGTTCAATTTTTTCCAGGTCAACCAAAGCGGCACTGGGCAGATTATGTTCTTTATAGCTGGGGGGAAACCCATCGTCGTATTTCTTCTCCAGTACTTTACCTGCTGCTTCTCCATAATTGCTGCGTATGGTTGCGGTTAACTTGTCATTCCAGGTTTTGGTTAATTCAATAATGTTTTTCTCGATTTCCTTCACGTTATATTCCGAATTATTATCTTTCACCCTGACGATGTAATGTGTTCTGGCGTACACGGATTCTGAGAAATAGGTGGTAAATTCCACGTCTTCATTACTATTAAATGATTTTTGCAGCAATGTTTGGGTATCATTACGCAACTGGGTGTTATAACGCTCACGGGGCACAAATACCATGCAGGAAATAAATCGACCAAATATATCTTTGCGCACAAATAAGCGGGATATGCCCCGCTCCTGCATTTGAAAAATGCCCAGAGCAATTTGGGCCAGTTCGTCTTCACTGCCTTGTAATAATTCGTCCCGGGGATAGGTTTCAATAATATTCAAGAAGGCTTTGTGACCATGTGATTCTTTTTCAAAGCCGGATTTTTGACAGATATTGTCAATCTTGTTCTGCAATATCGGAACCTGGGTGGCACTACTATTATAAAACGATGCCGAGTAAAGGCCGATAAAACGATCTTCGCCTATTACATTACCTTGTTCGTCAAATCTTTTAACCCCGATATAATCCATGTAAGCCGGACGGTGCACCCGAGAGCGGCTGTTGGTTTTGGTCAACAATAATGGATGATTGCTTAAAGCTTCTGCCCGGGCGGAACCGGGAATATTAGACAAAACCCGCTCCCGCTCACTGGTGGAGTTTTTCATCAATCCCAAGCTTGACTCGTTATCGGCTAGCCAACGGTAATCTCCTTCAATAGCTTTAGCACAGTAGCCACGATAGCCCATCAAGGTGAAGTTATGATCACTTAACCAGGACAAAAACTTAATCGTTTGCTCTTTTTGATCCGCAGAAGCAGGACAGGCGCCCTGGCTGAAATCACTGATAACCTCTTCTAATTTTTCGCGCATCACCCGCCAGTCTTTAACCGCTAAGGACACTTCATTGACCACAGACATCAACTCAGTGGTCAGTGCTTCCAGGGATTTTCGGGTGGTTTGTCTATCCACCTCGATGAGGAATATGGTTTCCTTGGTAGTGGATTCGTCCCGGTTTGTACTATCGACAAACTCCACAAATTTATGCTGGTCATCACGTTTAAGGGAAATTGGGCTGTGTAATAATAAATGTGCCGTGGCGCCGACGCGGTTGAGGGCCATTCTGACTGAATCAACCAGAAATGGCATATCTTCCACCAGAATTTCCACTATGGTGTGGGTAGACTGCCAACCGTGTTTACTGATTTCCGGGTTGAATACCCGTATATAGGGCTTAGTTCTATCGAACTGCAAAAATTCGTTCCATAAACTAAGGGTCGCCCCATACAAATCACTGTCACTGCGGCTATCTAAATCATCAGCCGATATGTTGTTGAACAGGATCCGTGAAAATTTTATCGTTAAGTCAGTTTGTGATTTGTGGACTTTTTTTTCTATAAGTTTAAATACATTATCTAAAAGAACTGAATGCTGGTTTGTTGCAACCGTCATGTGCTTACCTATCCCCTTGCTGCGCGAACGTATTTTGGGTACTAGATTAGTGTCCTCACGGCGCTGACAGACGTCAGGGCACTAACTAGAATTAATGAGACTAGACAAAAGACTGAGATATATACAATTTTTCACCTCTATTGGCCTATTCTCGCTAAATTGGCAATGCATTAAAAGCATTAAATTTACCTTTAATTTACATACAAAATAGTTATCTGGATTTCCCTCATAAAAAAAGGCCAAACGGCCTTTTTTATGCAAAAAACTAGATATTTATGCGAAATTATTTTTGTTTATGCCAAAATAATGCGGCCAGCGCGGGCAAGACAATTATCGCCCCCAACATATTGACCACAAACATAAACGTCAACAAAATCCCCATGTCCATCTGGAATTTTAATGCCGAGAATACCCAGGTACTCACCCCAACGGCCAGGGTTGCGCCAGTAAACAGCACAGCACTGCCCCGCTCTTTTAGCGCTTCGAAGTAAGCCTGCCTGACGGCCATGCCAGCTTTTAGTTTGCTATTCATGGTGGACAGAATATAAATACCGTAATCCACACCTATTCCTACGCCCAAGGCAATAACAGGCAAAGTTGATACTGTCAGTCCGATTTGTAAAAAGGTCATCAGTGCCTGAGCGAGTACCGAGACCACATAAAGGGGAATAACAACCGCCAAAGTGGCACGTAGGGATCGAAAGCTTAGCAAGCAAAGCAAGGTTACCGCACCAAACACATACGCCAGCATAGGATTTTGCGCCGCTGCAACGGCTTCGTTTTGTGCAGCCATCACGCCTATGGGACCAGAGGCTAATTTGAACTGCAGGTTTTCTGACTCGTATTGACGACGAAAAGTCTTGACCCCATCGATAACCCGGCTGATAGTTTCTGCCTTATGGTCTTGCATAAACAAGATGACTGGCATGACCGAACAATCACCGTTTAATAAACCTGAGGAGGTATCTACTCGGGCAATATCCTGAACCAGGGTTTGCTGATTGCGCGGTAGCACCCGCCATTTGGGGTTACCTTCATTGTATCCAGCGTTGATAACCTTGGCCACAGACGCCAGGCTAACCGCTGATTGCACACCTTCAATATTGCGCATACGCCACTGCAATTCATCAATGGCATTCATCACGTCATAAGACGTGCAGGCATCTTTATTGGTTTCAACCAAAATCGACATATAGTCAACACTGATAGCGTATTTCTCAGTGATCAAAAAGGTATCCTGGTTATATCGGGAGGATTCACGCAGGGCCGGGGCACCGGCGTGTAGATCACCAATTTTCAACGTTTGCGCTTGTTGCCATCCCAAACCAAACAGTATGGCTGTGATCACCAGGATCACTATGGCTATTTTGGGGTCTGCACAACGAGAGATCCAGCGCCATACATGATCGAAACTATTTTCTTTACCAGTAAATTTAAGATGATGCTTGTCGCTGAATTTTACAAAGGACATCAACACAGGTAGCAATAACAGATTGGTCAGGATGATCACTGCCACACCTAAACTGGCCGTGATCGCCAGCTCACGAATAATACCGATGTCGATGACCAATAAGGTCATAAAACCTATGGTATCTGACAATAGCGCCACGCCACCTGGGATCAGTAAGCTGGCAAAAGCAATTTTGGCAGCATTTAACGAACTTTGCCCCCCTATCACTTCTTTGCCCACAGAATTTATCATCTGTACACCGTGGCTAATGCCTATAGCAAACACCAGAAACGGTACCAGAATTGACATAGGATCCAGACCAAACCCCAGCAGGGTTAACATGCCCATTTGCCAAATCACAGCGATTACCGAACACAACAAGGGCAACACGGTCAACATCAGGGATTGACAAAAGAAGAACACCAGAACCGCCGTGATGGCAATGGCCAGCACAAAAAACAGCACTACGTCTTTTGCCCCATCGGCTACATCACCAATCATTTTGGCAAAACCAATAATATGAATAGTAATTTTATCGGTTTCGAATTGCCCTCTTAGTTGTTGTTCCAAATCGGCCGCCAGCGCCAGGGTATTGAGTTTAGCACCCGTCTCAGGATCCAGCTCCAGCAGTTGGGCATTGACCATGGCGCATTGGTAATCGTCTGACACCAAACTGCCCACTATGCCAGCCTTTTCAATATTCGCCGAGACGGTGTTCAGGCCTTGTTTATCTGCAGAATTAAAATCCGCTGGAATAACCGGTCCGCCGGAAAATCCACCCTCGACAATTTCAGTGAAACGGGTTGACGGAGAAAATAGCGATTTCACCAGAGAACGGTCAACACCATTGATGAAAAACAATTGATCGTGTACGTTTTTCAAGGAATCGAAGAAATTTTGATTAAATATATTTCCCTGGGCATCACACACCGACACCAGAATACTGTTGGCTCCGCCAAAATCTTTGGCGTGTTTCATGTAATTCTGCATATATTCGTGATTAAGAGGAATGTTTTTGGTAAAACCTGCATCTAACTTTAACTGGGAGGATTGGTAACCTAAGAAGACTGTGGTCAGTAAAAATACGACCAACACTGCGGCCCGATTACCAAATAACAGGGATTGTAAGGATTTGATTAAATTGCCCATATTAAACTACTGACCCTCTTGCAAATGTTTGATACCACCAACCGAAACAGCAATGATATGTTGCTTGAATACCAGACCGTTAATCATGGACTCACCATCAGGTACTTGACGATAAGTGACTGTGTCACCAACTAGGGTGACTATCGCGCCGTTATTACCCAGCACCACAGTGGTGGTGTTATCCACAGAAATAATCCCATTCAATGACGCATTGCTGCCGGAAACAATAGCATTCCAGGTGCTGCTGAGCTGATCATAGACAAATAAATTGCCGCGTAATCCCGCCGCTACCAAAGCACCGGATGACGTTTTGGCTATATTGAAGAAAGAGCCTGAATATTCAATATCCATGCGCTGCCAATGTGCACCAAAGTCCTCACTAAAGGCCAATAGTCCGGCTTCGCCCGCCAGGTAAAGGGTGTCACCGCTTAACGACACACTATTAAGGTGAGGTAAAATTGACCCTAACTCTTGTTGGTAAAAAGCCTCGTCTTCCAAACGAATTTCATTTAAATACTGCTGATCATCAGAGGATAAAAATTCTTCATGTAACTCACTGAGCCATGTTTGCCCACCATCTCTGGTGCGCAAAAACGTGCCATAAGCACCCACGGCAATACCGTGCTGAGAATCGAAAAAAAGCACGTCCAGTAGCGGGCGTTGCAGACTAGGGGCGAAGTTCTGTATGTGCCATTGCTGGCCACCATCATTACTGTGCAAGATAGTCGCATCATGACCGACAGCCCACCCCTGCTGGTCTATAAAATAAACACCCGTTAAGGTTGAGGTACTGGGTACATCAACTTGCTGCCAGTTGTTGCCATCAGTGGATAGTATAATATGCCCTCTTTCTCCCACAGCCACCAGTTGTGACCCCGATTGAGCAATATCTAATAACAATGACTGGCTAACCAGTGGCGCTTGGTAACTTTGTGGTGCAGCATAAAGCGCAGATAGAGGCGCAAGTAACACTGCCATACACACACCTGCAAAACGTAAAATCATAGTATTTTTATCTCGTTTAAATAAAAACGGTTGGCATTGCCAACCGTTCTGTTATTGATTAACGCTTACCTTCTCGGCGCAGGGCTTGTGGCGTAAATTCACCGTCATCCATGGGAATATTAAACTTGTACATCTGTTCCTCATTATCCAAACCAAGGGCCAGATAACGACGTGAATTCAAGTCATGATAAACATCCAGGGTAGACCACTGAGTCGGTACCTCATAGTAGTTAATCCCATGGGATATTGCGACACGATACAGTTCGTTACGATTATCGTACATATCTGCCACCTGGATCTGCCAGCTATCTTCGTCTATGTAAAACACCCGTTTTTGATAAATATGGCGATATTCTTCTTTCAAATTAGCTTCGACTACCCATACCCTGTGCTTTTCAAAGCGCGTCAAATCAGGATTAATATGACCAGGAGTCAATATTTGCTCGTAGCTGACATTATCGCTGTGCAACTTATAGTTGTTGTAGGCAACATACATCTCTTTCTTGCCTTTGAGCTCCCAGTTGTAACGATCCGGGGCCCCGTTGAACATGTCGAAATCATCCGTAGTACGCAAGCCATCAGAGGCAGTACCAGGTGCATCATAGGCTATATTTGGCGCTCTTCGCACTCGGCGCTGGCCGGTGTTATAGGTCCAGGCCTGTCGAGGTTCGCGAATTTGATCCATGGTTTCATGCACTAACAAAGCAGTACCGGCCAAACGTGCAGGAGAGGTAACCTTTTGCTTAAACTTAGAAATAATATTTTCTGCAAGCAGAGTTTCTCGTGTCGCATCTTTGGCTGAGTACTTCTGTAACAGTTCTTCGTCAAATCCTATGACGTTATAGTCACCAGAAGCCGTGGGGGCCGCTTGACCACCAAATCGCTGAACCGTTTCGCCACGGTAGCGCAAGATGTGATTCCAGATCGCTTCAAGACCGTTTGCAGGTAGAGGAAAGGGCACACCTATGGCCGCATTTTTAACTCCGTTGCCCCCTTCAATCAGCTCCGCAAACACAGCATTTTTAGCCGTCTCATCATAAACAAACCCAGGGGTAGACGCCGAACGACGACTTTGATAAACCGGCATTTTATAGGTGTCTGGATAGGTTTGAAAAAGCGTCTTTTGCCCATCACTCAAAAACTCAGCGTATTGCTCATAATTGGCTGCGGTGATCTCAAATAATACTTTGTCATCAGGAAACGGGTCCGGGTGAAAGTCACCCGGTTTATAACCCGCTGGTGCTTTTGTGATCCCCCCTGTCCAGGCTGGAATACTGCCATCGGCATTGCCAGCTGTCAGGCCGCCAAGGGGCGTAAGTTCGCCGCCTAATTTAGCCGCTTCGGCTGGTGATACTTTGGCCTGCAAGGCCCCACAACTGAAAACTAACGCCATAGCCGACGTAAGAAGAGCGAGTTTTTTAATCATAATACGGCTCCTTAAATAGAGTATTTAATATCGAACGATACAAAATCACGGTCTGATAGGCCATTGGTTGTACCCACACCTCCCCAGAACGTATTGTACGAGGCAGTCGCAGACCACCTACTGAGGTAATCCAACGTAACGGATGCGCTGGCTGATTTTCTATCTTCAACAAATAAAAACAAAGGATCAGGCGTAATGCCATCAACGTCGTGGGCGAAGGTGCCCCGTGCTTGTATATTTATTCCAGCAAACACATTGTTATAAGAAGCCACAGCCAATACCCGATAACCCCATGCATCGTCAGTGGGAAACGGATTTTGCTCAGGACCATTTGATAGGCCGACATGTAATCCCTCTCTGGTGTTGCCATTGGCATCGGGTTGCAATGAAGGTGTGCGCACCGAACCCGGTCCGTTTAAACGAATAACACTGGGATCAGGAAAGTCCCGGATACTGACATAACCCACTTCACCTAATAAGATCAGGTTATCCGTGCCCAGTGCCGGACCAAATATATGGGTCGCCGTGACCTGCATTTGTACTGTATCTAAGGTGATGTAACCTTGAGCACTTTGCCCTGGACCAACAACACCTGAAAAGCCATCTAGCTGGGAAATGCCGTCGAATTCCGGACGTAAACCAGCAATGGCAAGTTGTTGCGGCATGGCTGCATACAATAGCTCAACGTCATCGATTTGCAGGGGCTCATCCACACGATAAGCAATTTCACCGGCAAGGGCTGTTTCACCTACATTAGTATTAAAACTAAAACCATACAGTCTGATATCTTCAGGATATTCAAAACCGGTTTTAGTAAAGGCACGCAGGTCTGTGACGTTATCCTTGGTGATTTCATTTGATGCTAAATAAGCCAAATCAGCACCAATAGCCCCTTGGGTGAAATCAGAGGTTAACCCCGAGATCAATGGCCGCTGACTATGATAGTTAATCAGATACAAACTGAATTCAGTTTCGTTAAATTGTTCAGCGTAGTAACCCAGTTTGATGCCGTATTGACCTTGATCATCGGCATCAGTATGGGCGCTATCACTGAACCCGCGCACCGCAACTTTAGTTGGGTAAGCTAAATACGCCTGGCCTATTTGCGATGCTGGCGCGCCGGCTTGTAATGCCGCCCCTAACTGATTGAGTCCCGAGAGCAAGAAATCTAAATCAATATCGGGATTGCCGCTAAACCCAAGCTGAATATTTTGTCCCTGACCGCCTTCACCGGCAAAATCATTGGTTGAGAAATACGCCCCGGCCTGGGGTAAGCGACTGCGCTGCCACTCGTATTGGTAATACATGGACAGACTGGTATTAATGGTCAAGCCAAATGAAGCAAATACCATACCCACGGGAATAAAGACCTCTTTAAGCTCCGCTCCGGGTGCTTGCGCCCGGGACACATCAACTGGGTTAATGGTGTTGATCCCGTGTTGGATAAAAGTACTTTCACCCCAGCTGATCACCTGATCACCGACACGCACGGTGACCGGAATATTACCTATATCAAAATCTGCATAGAAAAAGGCATCCAGCAAGCGGATGTCGGAACATAGCTCGTCACTGGCTTGTGATGTAGCACAAGGATCTTGGGTTGTGCCCGTGATAGAGTTTTGCCAATCACGGTTACCGTCTTTCATTGCAAAATCGTAGAAATACATACCTCGAACAAACAAACCCATGTTCTTGTATTGAATATCGAGTTCATGTACGCCTTTGAACAAGGTTGAAAAGGCTTCACCTTTGTCATAATTCAAGGTGCTTAGGTCGCCGTTGGTAGAATAACCACCTGTGCCTAATGCCCACACGTCTGCCGGATCATAAATAGGATTGGTTGCCGGGTTGTAACCTGACCAGTCAAACTGTAAGCCGTTGCTATTTCCCACCCGGGAAAAATCACGATCTTCCATACGGATACTGGTGCCCAATGAAAAGTTAGAATCGAACGTGGCAGACCAATCCCCGTCAGACCAACTGCCAGCCTGGGCTGGCATAAATACGCCACCTAGCAATCCAATAACACCTAAAGCAATAGGTGATTTCTTAAATGTGAGAATTTTACGGTTCATCTTTACCTCCCTGATCATAAGTTTATCTGCACCTATGTGACTATCGATTAAACAACTTGCGATTAACAAAATGATTACATCAAACTATACTGATAGCAAAAACTAATCGTACCAGTTGCTTTATAAGTAACATAATTAATATCAGTGACTTGGAATAATGATAGTCAAGAAAAGACCGTTAGGACATTTTTTCTAAGCTGTGTATTTTATGGGTGGGGGTAACGAGGAGCTTGAAACGGCCTTGTATACCGTTTCGTTGCACAAAAGGACGTAAATTTGTAGCCGGTAATTGGATCCGCTTGCCGTTTTCTGCCACAACAACGACCGAATTATTATCCGGCCGATACAAGGTTTCACAGCGTGCATAGGACAGCTGCAAATTAAAAAAATAACAGTGCATTGGCTAACGCGTAAAATCCAGACTTTTGCTGACTTTCTCCAACAAGTCTTTACTTAACTCGGGACAATCAGCAATTCTAAGCAGTTGCTGGCGCATCAATTTTTGACGGCTAGGGTCGAATTTTTGCCACTGAATCAAGGGCGTGATGATCCGCGCCGCAACCTGAGGATTAACACTATTGAGTCGTAACAGATAATCACCAATAAATTTGTAACCGCTGCCGTCGGCAGCATGAAATCCCAACACATTATAGAAAGCAAAACTGCCCACCAGTGAGCGCACACGATTAGGATTATCCATACTGAACTGACTATGACTCATCAGTAGCTCCAGGCGCGGCAAAATATCTGGCCGAGAGGTATTGGCTTGCAAGGCAAACCATTTGTCTATCACCAGGGGATCATGACGCCATTTTTGTTCAAAGCCTTGCATAAGTTGATCAAACTGCCCGAGGTCACCAAATTGTGCAGCTTTGAGTACGCCTAAGGTATCACTCATGTTATCGGCCTGCTCATATTGCTTATGCAGCAAATTTGTGGCTTGGGGGGCGTCTGCTTGTACCAGATAGGCTAGGCATAAATTACGTAACCGCCTGGCATTAACTTGTTCAGCGTTGTATTGATAAGGACCGGTTTTTTGTTGTTGATAAACCGCCAGCCACTTGTCCTGTAATGTACCAGCTAACCGCTTTTGCAACTTACGCTGAGCGTTAAACAGGGCTTCAACGTGTATTTCATTGACTTGTTGGCTCAACGTCTCGAAGCTGGGTAAGTAAAGCATTTCCGCCATCAAGGCCGGATTGTCTTGTCCGGTAGCTAAAATACTGTTGGCCGCATCCATCACGCTAGCGATCAGACTGTCACTGTCGTTTGTTCTGTCATCTGCCAAACTGTGAATACAACGGCTGTAGAGGGTTTGACTGGCATCCCAGCGAGCAAAGTCATCACTAGAGTGGAGCATGACCTGCTGCAATTGCTCGCTGGTATAGGGATATTCAAGCTTAACTGGCGCACTAAAATCATGGAGCAAGGAGGGCACGGGTTGAGTTTTTAATCCTGATAGTTTAAGGCTATAGGTGCGCTCGGTTAATTCAATCAGTTTATTGTTCAGTTGTGGCACATCGGCCTGTACCACAGGATGGCCCGTTTCATCGAGCAATTCGAATTTAATGGGGATATGCAAATTCTGTTTACTTGGCTGCTCGGCCGTCGGTAAATTAATTTGTTCAAACAGCAAACAATATTCACCGCTAGCGGCATCATAGGTATCCGATACCTTGACCTTAGGCGTGCCAGATTGGCTGTACCACAATCTGAATTGGTTAAGATCTACCTTAGTCGCATCTTCCATCACCTGAACAAAGTCATCACAGGTCACGGCCTGGCCATCAAAACGCTGAAAATATAAATCCATGCCCTGGCGAAACCCCTGAACCCCAAGCAAAGTATGTAACATGCGGATCACTTCCGCACCTTTGTCATAAACGGTGACGGTATAGAAATTATTCATCTCCATCACTTCATCCGGACGAATAGGGTGAGACATAGCACTGGCGTCTTCGGCAAACTGCTGCTCGCGCATAATACGCACGTTTTTGATACGATTGATCACTGGTGATGACATATCAGCGCTGAACTGTTGATCGCGAAACACCGTCAAACCTTCTTTCAAACTCAGCTGAAACCAGTCCCGACAGGTCACCCGGTTACCTGTCCAGTTGTGGAAATATTCGTGGCCAATAACCGCTTCGATATTAAAGTAATCTTCATCTGTGGCAGATTGGGCATCAGCCAACACATACTTGCTATTAAAAACGTTTAATCCTTTGTTTTCCATAGCACCCATATTGAAAAAATCTACCGCCACAATCATGTAGATATCCAGGTCATATTCCAGGCCGAATATCTGCTCATCCCAAGCCATGGCTTTTTTAAGAGATGCCAGGGCATGATGACCTTTGGCTAAAGCGCCTCTATCCACAAAAAGTTGCAAAGCCACGTCGCGGCCGCTTTGTGTGGTGAATTGATCTTCGAGCAGATCAAAATCCCCTGCTACCAAAGCAAACAAATAACAGGGCTTTTTAAAGGGATCTTGCCATGTTACCCAGTGGCGTCCATCATCCAGGTCCCCATGTCCTGTCTGATTACCGTTAGATAGCAAATAGGGGTATTGCACTTTATCTGCGTAGATGGTGACTTCATAGGTGGCTAAGACGTCTGGCCTGTCGAGAAAATAGGTGATTTTGCGAAAACCTTCCGCTTCACACTGGGTACAATAAGCGCCCGCGGCCAGATATAAACCTTCCAGGGATTTATTGTTGGCGGGGTTAAGCCCGGTGGTTATCTCTAGTTCAAACTCATCAACACTTACCGCTAAACATAAACTGTCACTATTTTTCACATAGTCGCTACAAGGCACGCCATCGATGCACACCTTAACCAGTGTCAGTTCTTCGCCATCAAGCACCAGTGGCTTGCTATGATTGCCCTTACGTTTAACCGTGCTTATAGCCGTGACCTGGGTCTGCTCCCCGTCCAGGTTAAATACCAATTTTACCTGCTCGATTAAGAAATCGGGCTCCTGGTAATCACTGCGTTTTTTTATTGTTGGAATAATGTCAGACATGCTTTTCTCGATAATTCAGTTGGCCAATAAAAAACAAGATGCACCATTACGGGCATCCTCAATTAACCAATATTAATGCTGTTTTCAGATGCGGGTATATAAATGGTATCCTGGATTAGCTAATCTTAATGCTGTTGTAGCCCATCTGTTCCAGATGAAGGTATTTTAGTGGAGGTGGTTTCCGGGATAGGAATACGTAATATTTTTATACCCAATGTGGCAAAGATAATCGCTATGATTGGATTAATATAGTTAAAAAATGCATAAACTGCATATTCCAGGGGTCCTATCCCTAACGCGCCTTGCATAAACACACCACAGGTATTCCACGGAATTAATGGCGAAGTCAACGTGCCTCCGTCTTCTAAACTGCGGGACAAATTAAGTTGGTTTAGTCCACGCTTTGCGAATTCCTCTTTATACATCCTACCGGGCATAACAATCGCCATATATTGATCCGCTGTCACCACGTTAGTGGCAATACACGTTAAAATTGTTCTGGTAACCATATCTCCCGCAGATTTGGCGCCTTTAAGGATGATACTAACGGCTTTTTTAAGTAGTCCGACTTTTTCCAGTACCGAGCCGAACGTCAGGGCACACACGATTAACCAAATCGTATTCAGCATGCTTGACATACCCCCCCGTGATAACAAGGCATTTAAATTTTCGCTGCTTGTGGAAAATGATACACCGTCAAACATAGCGGTCCAAATAACAATGAGTGAGGCGATGGGGCCTTCAGAACCATCTGCTACTAATTGATTGATCGCACCACCTTGAAATAGAGCAGCCCACACTCCCCCGGTCAACGCACCGATACATACCGCCGGAAATGCGGGTACTTTTTTAATCGCAAGGGTTAATAGAACGACAAGGGGCACCAACATATGAATACCCAAATTAAACTCCTGTTCAAGTAAAGTTTGCATTTCCTGTATATTACTTGAGCTTGACTGGGCATCAGTGCCAAAGCCAATTATGGTAAATATGATCAGGGTGACTATGATACTTGGAACGGTGGTCCATAACATATATTGAATATGCTCAAACAACTTAGTGCCTGCGATTGCCGGAGCTAAGTTGGTAGTTTCAGACAAAGGGGATATTTTGTCGCCAAAATACGCACCTGAAACTATGGCGCCAGCGGTGATAGCACTATCCATTCCCATGCCAACTGAAATGCCAATTAGCGCGACACCCACGGTCGCGGCGGTGGTCCAGGAACTGCCAATGCTCATGGCAACGATGGCGCAAATTAAGCATGATGCCGCGTAAAACATTGAAGGGTTGAGTAAATCCAATCCGTAGTAAATCATCGTTGGCACAGTGCCCGATAACATCCAGGTGCCGATAAGCGACCCAACCGCCAGCAGGATCAATATAGCGCCAAGGGAACGGGATATGCCTTTGACAATGCCCTCTTCAATCTCATGCCAACTATAGCCGTTTTTAATCCCGACGATTGAAGCTGCCCCCATTGCTATCAGTAATGCAATTTGATTTGGGCCAGATGACGAGGCATCACCAAACAGGGCTACTGACGTGCCTAGTAACATGATTAAAATAACGATTGGAATGACAGAGTCTAGTAATGTCGCTTCTTTGTATTGTTTTTGCATTATTTGTTCCAGACTAATTAATTAAGATATTGAACGTATGAACATGAAAATAATGATCACCGGGCAAACAAAACGCACATACCATGGCCATACCTTCCAAAACAGGCTGTTCTCTACCTGAGGATTACCCTGTTTTAATTCAGCCAGAATGTGATCCCGTCGCCACACCCAGCCTACGAAGATACATAAAGCGAACCCCAATAAGGGTTGACTGTATTGCGTGGTAAGTGAAATGACCAGGCCGAATAATTTATCGAAGTTAAAAATGATAATGCTACTGGCCACAAAAATCATCAGCGATAACAACCATACTGCTTTGGTACGGCCCAGGCCTTTACTTTCTACAACATAGGCAACGGGCACTTCCAACATAGATATAGATGAGGTCAACGCTGCGATAACCATTAATGCAAAAAAACCAAAGGCAACAAAATACCCCACACCACCCATGCTTTCGAACAGAGACGGCAACACAGTAAAAATCAAGCTGTCACCGGCAATCAATTCGCCATTTTCAGCAAAAATTTGCACCCCGTTATGCAGGGCTACGTACATGGCTGGAATGATTAACATACCCGCTAATATAGCCACGCCTATATCAACCAGCGCAACTGAGGCACCCAAAACAGGTAAGTTTTCATCTTTACTGACGTACGAGCCATAAACCAGCATAGTACCCACACCTAAAGACATAGAAAAGAATGCCTGACCCATAGCGCTGATCAATAGATCAGTTTCAAAAACCAGGCTGAAATCCGGTAACAAATATGCCTTCCAGCCTGCCATCGCGCCATCCAAAGTCGACACATAACCGATGAGCAAGATAATAATAAATATCAGGGTCGGCATCAGGCGAGTCGACCAGCGCTCGATTCCATCACTGACGCCGCCTGTAACAATTAATGCCGTCATGGTCAAAAACAGGCCGCAAAAAGTCAGGCTGCGCATTATGGATGACTCAGTTAGCCAGGTCGATGCCCCCTGCCAGCCAACAATCTGGGTGATGGATTCAAGAAAATAAGTAATCATCCATCCGGCGACTATGGCGTAAAACGCCAATATCAATG
>JBKEFM010000068.1:0-19019 GCA_046709505.1 Paraglaciecola sp.
CCGCTATGGGTGTCTATATACACAAAACCTTTATCTTTGCTTTTAAGCTTGTCGATGATCAACATTTGGCAGATATGCTTCAACACATCTGCATGATTTCCAGCGTGAAAACTGTGACGGTAACTAAACAAGTAGCCTGCTCCTGGGAAAATTGCGTAAAAATGAGGGTATATACCCAAGTGGCCTAGTTTACCCGTTTGTGAATTACTCCGCGACATCGATTCGCTCTGATCACGGGGTTTTCTCGGCCATTGTTGATAAACAAAAACAAACCCGCATTAAGCGGGTTTATTAGCTGCCTTGTGGCTGGGATATTCCCTTGTTTGTTTTTAACGCAAGGTGGTCAGCATCGTTAAAGGCTGTTCCAGATAAGCCTTCCATACATTACTAAAACGCACCATAGTAGCCCCGTCGATAATACGGTGATCCCCGGACCAGCTTATATGCATAATGTTAACCGCTTGCACCTGATCCTGTTTATCAAACCTAGGTAAACGCTGAATTTTGCCCAGCGCCACTATTGCCGCTTCGGGATGATTGATCACTGGGGTGGCCACCGTACCGCCCAGTACCCCTATATTGGAAATACTGATAGTACCACCTGTCATGTCGGTACTTTTTAGCCGTCCCTGGCGAGCCTGATCAATCAGTGTATTGGCTTGGCGGGCAATGTCCAGTAACGACAGGTTTTGCACACCTTTAATATTAGGCACCATCAACCCGAGTTTTCCATCCACTGCCATACCGATGTTGTGATCAGCAAGATAGGTCAATTCCGTACAATCCTGGTTGACCTGGCTGTTGATAATGGGAAATTGCTTCAGCGCCAGAGATAAGGCTTTAATAAAAAACGGCATAAAACTGAGCTTTATACCCTGCTCGGCAAATTCATCTTTTAGCTGGGCACGCAAAGCAATCAATGCGTCGAGGTGAATTTCGTCGCTCACGGTAAAGTGCGGGATAGTGGCCACGGCATGGCTCATTTGCTTCGCCATAGCCGCTTTCATACCGGATATGCGTTCGGTACGATCCGCGCTTTGCGGGTGAAATTCGTTGGTTCTTACTGTCTGCTTAGCTTGGGTGGCCTCGCTTAGCGCAGTGTGCTGTTGTGCCTTGCTGGGTAAATCACATTTTAATACCCGGCCCTTTTCGCCACTGCCGGTAATACTGGCCAAATCTATGTCCAACTCACGGCCCAAGCGTCGTACTGCCGGACTGGCCAGTGCTTTACCCACTCGTTTGGCATGAACAGTACTGTGTATTTTGTCTGTTACTGTATGCTCTTGTGACGGCTTGCTGGTGATGTTTACCGGGCTGTCGGTTGTCATAGTGTCATTATTATCAGTGCCCACGCGCATGCTAAACAAGGCCGTGTGCACTTTAGCAATATCACCTTGTTGATAAAATAAGCTGACAATTGTTCCCGAATGTTTAGCGGGTATTTCTACCAGCGCCTTGTCTGTCATCACTTCAACGACTGCCTGATCCTCCTGGATTTCGTCTCCCTCGTTAACCAGCCATTTGACCAGTTCGCACTCGACTATCCCTTCCCCTATATCAGGTAAAATAAATTCTTCTAAAGACCCGTTTGCTGTTTGCGCCTCGCCAGAAACGCTTTGTACCTGGCCAGTTGTCACCACTTCGTTTTGGGCAGGAGCAGGTTCGTCTTGCCCGTCGATTTGCATGGCAAAAAGAGGCGAATGCACGGCGGCAATTTCCCCTGCCAGGTAATACAGTTTTTTAACTACCCCTGAATACATGGCAGGTATCTGTACTGTGGCCTTATCGGTCATGACTTCAGCTACGGGTTGATCTTCGACTATTACGTCCCCTTCTTTGATCAACCATTCAAGTAACTCACACTCCACTATACCTTCACCAATATCTGGCAGAATAAAATCTTTCATCATCTCGCTCTCCAAATATCGATTAAAAATTCACGCAGCGTTTTATCGCTTCGTAGGTTTTAAGGTGATCCGGCATGTATTCTTTTTCATGGGCCAGAGGGTAAGGGGTATCTAATCCACACACCCGCTCTATAGGTGACTCCAGGTACAAGAAGCAGCGCTCTTGCACCGTGGCAGCAATCTCACTGGCGAAACCACCGGTCAGAGGGGCTTCATGGTTGATCAACAACCTGCCCGTTTTCATGACCGACTCGCTGATTGTCTGGGCATCCCAGGGCAGAATACTGCGTAAGTCAATGATCTCACAGGAAATACCATCTTTTAGCGCCATTTCAGCAGCTTTTTCCAGAATTTCCATTTGTGCACCCCACGCTAACAGCGTGATATCTGAACCTTCTTTCACTACTTCTGCTTTACCTAAAGGCAATTCATAATCTTCATCGGGCACTTCACCCACCGAGGCCCGGTATAATCGTTTAGGCTCCATAAATAACACCGGGTTATCATCGCGAATAGACGCCAACAACAAACCTTTGGCTTGATGAGGATTGCGGGGGATCACTATTTTCATACCCGGTATATGAGCAAAAAAGGCCTCAGGAGATTGGGAGTGATAAAGGCCACCAGCGATGCCTCCGCCGTAGGGCGTACGAATAGTTAAAGTGCCACAGGTGAATTGCCCACCGGAGCGATAACGAAATTTTGAGGTTTCGTTAAGTATCTGATCAAAGGCGGGGAAAATGTAATCACTAAATTGAATTTCTGCCACGGGCACTGAGCCTTGTGATGCCAAGCCGTTAGCAAATCCTACTATGCCTTGTTCGGTCAAAGGAGTATTAAAACAACGTCCTTTGCCAAATTTTTGTTGCAGATTACTGGTAGCTCTAAATACACCGCCAAAATGACCGACGTCTTCGCCAAATACCATGACTTTTTCATTTTCGTTCATGGCCGTAATCAAGGCAGAATTAACCGCCTGTAACATATTCATTTTACTCATTGCCTAGTCTCCCGGATGTTTTTGGATAAGCATCAGGGTATTTACTGATATGGCTTTTTAAATCATTTAGCTGTTGACGCAAGTGCCAGGGGGGCGTGTCATAAACGTCATTGATAATCTCGTCAATATCACAAATATCCACTTTCTCGGCTCGTTTCATCTCAGCCAGCACTTCTTGTCGCGTGACCTCGACAAATTTCTTATCTTCTTCCTCATCTAACCAATCTTGACTTTTCATCCAGTTGGCCATGCGCAAAACCGGATCCTTGTCTCGCCATTTTTGTTCTTCTTCTTTGGAACGATAACCGGTTGGATCATCAGATGTTGAATGCGCAGCCAGACGATAGGTCATGGCTTCAATCAGTACCGGGCAATGCTCGGCCAGGGCAATTTTGCGAGCCTGCTCGGTGGCAGCATAAACGGCCAAGACATCATTGCCATCCACTCTTATGGTTTTAATCCCATAACCAATACCTCGGGAAGCGATACCGTCGCCGGCAAATTGTTCTTCTGAGGGAGTCGAGATGGCATAACCATTATTGCGGCAGAAAAAAATCACAGGACACTTCAACACCGCGGCCATATTCAGACCAGCATGAAAATCCCCTTCAGATGCCGCCCCTTCACCAAAATAACAAATGGTCAGCGCTTCATTGCCCGCCATCTTCTGGCCATAGGCATAACCTGAAGCCTGGGGGATCTGGGTGCCTAAAGGTGATGATATGGTCATAAAATTCAGGGCTTTATCACCATAGTGAATAGGCATCTGGCGACCTTTATTAGGATCCAGTTTATTGCTGAACATTTGATTCATAAACTGGGTAGTCGTGTAACCGCGATAGGCTAATGCACCCTGTTCACGGTACTGGGACATGATCATATCTTGTGGTGCCAGTGCCGCAGCGCTGGCCACGGTGGAGGCTTCTTCACCGGTACAGGCCAGATAAAAGCTGATCCTGCCCTGGCGCTGAGCGCCAACCATACGCTCATCCAGCACCCGCACATATTGCATCGTCTGGTATATTTTATGAGCCGTTATTTTATCCATATCAGGTAATTTGGCACTTTGGTGGACGGTACCATCGGCCTGGAGCATCTGCAGCATCGGAATATCCGCCAGTCCATTGTCAATAATATTGACCTGATGACTCAAGCCGATATTTGAGAGATGATTTCTGTCTTTCATCTTTAACCCCTAAAAAAAAACATTGGCAAAAAGCCAATGTTTAAAAATTGTTAATTAAGTGTTAATGTTAGAGCATATCTGAGGATAGAACCTTGCCAATTTAGAATAGAAAAACCATAAAGGTGGGATAGTCATTCTAATATTTAGATAAAAACATGATACTTATCCCAAGTAGACAAATAGCGGCCTCTGTTTCAGGCAAAAAAGCATTCTATAAAGGCTGCAACCGCTAACCCAATATCATTCGTAGTCTCTTTCGCGCTTAGTATGAACACTGTCAATATACCCATGCCAAGTCGCGTAGCCAATAACGGGCATCAGCACCACAAATCCAATAAATCCGGTGGCAAAGCCCAGTAACACCGACAACAAAATGATCGCCGCCCAGAACAGCATAGGTAACTTATTGCTCCAAACCGTATTCATACTGGTTAATACCGCGGTAGCCAAATCGACTTTACGCTCCATTAAAACAGGTTGGGTAAAGGCGCTGAGAAAGAACACCAACAAGGTAAAGCCCGCGCCGACAACTGTACCCAGGGCCAAAAACGGGATCAGGTTCTCAAAATTCTCATCCAGATAGGGCGGATATAGGGCATGGATCAACGAGGCGATGCGCAACCAGAAAATCATCAATACCAGCAACAATATGCCAAATCCCCATTCATTCACGGCATTACGTTTTATAGCCTTGATGCTATGCCATAAAGAAGGGGGATGCTTTTTGCCCAACTGCCAGCTGACATCATATAATCCGGCAGCTAAAAAAGGGCCCATTAACATAAAGCAGACCATAGCTGGCAGGATCACCAAATGCCACCCGGTCAGCGTGACTAAATAGGTAATAAACCAAGGGATAGCGGCAAAGATCACACCAAAAAAAAGGGTGATAAAAGGCGCGCGTAGCGCATCTTTAATTCCCATTTTGAGCCACTTTAGCGGATCGGACATAGACAATTCTTTACAGGGAATAACACGGGCAATATGACTATCGGTTATCGCATTGTGCGGGGCTTCTTTGAAACGTTGTGACATAGCTGTACTCCGTATAACGAAATAAATAGATTAAGTTTGCCAACATGTGGCTATGTAGACTAATCCTATATCGGTCGAATGTCAGCTCTAATATTCTGTCGCCCGTTTTTATTAATATCGTTGTTATGTCAACTTATCCGCCACCCTAAATCAGCCTTTAACCAGGTGACCTGACAAAGAAAATACAGCCCCGTGCACTAAAAAGGTATTGGCATATTATTCACCTGCTCGTTTTTGCTTATTTTTAGCGCTTACTATGACAAAAGTACAATATGTAAGCTGTCAGAAGATGTTGGCTAAAATTTTCACAAAAAATAATAACAAAACACAATAATGACTTAACACTAACAGACTAGCTGTATTACTCTGTTAAACCTGTGATATGGACCTGTGATGGCAATGAAAAAGATAAATAAATCCAACAAATTAGAAAACGTGTGTTATGACATTCGCGGTCCCATCCTGGCACAAGCCAAAATGATGGAAGACGAAGGTCATCGAATTTTAAAATTGAACATTGGCAACCCTGCCTCATTTGGCTTCGATGCCCCTGAAGATATACTCAAAGACGTGATCCACAATCTGCCCAAATCCCAGGGGTACTCAGACGCCAATGGCATCTACGGGGCGCGGGTGGCGATAATGCAATATTACCAACAAAAAAATATTCGACATGTAGCAGTGGATGACATATTTATCGGCAACGGCGTAAGCGAGCTTATCGTTATGACCATGCAGGGCTTGCTTAATAACGGTGACGAGGTGCTCTTACCCAGCCCGGATTATCCCTTATGGACAGCAGCGGTCAGTTTAGCCTCTGGGGCGCCTGTACATTACCACTGTGATGAACAAGCGGGTTGGCAGCCAGATATCGACGATATCAAGTCCAAAATCACGGCAAACACTAAGGCCATAGTGCTGATCAATCCAAACAATCCCACCGGTGCGGTCTATTCCAAAGCCCTGCTGCTGGAAGTGATAGAGGTTGCCCGCCAACACCAATTGATCATTTTCAGTGACGAAATATACGATAAAATATTGTATGACGATGCCCAGCATCATTGTATAGCGGCCCTGGCAGATGATGTGTTTTTTATCACCTTTAGTGGTTTATCCAAAAACTACCGGGTGGCAGGATTCAGAGCGGGTTGGTTTGTGGTCAGTGGTAATAAACTGATGGCGCAGAATTATATTGAAGGCTTAAATATCCTGTCGTCGATGCGCATGTGCGCCAATGTACCCAGCCAACACGCGATCCAAACGGCTTTGGGCGGTTATCAGAGTATTAATGATCTGACAGCCCAGGGTGGGCGCTTAAAACTGCAAAGGGATATGGCCACCAAGATGCTCAATGAAATTGATGGTATCGAGTGTGTCATTCCTGATGGCGCCATGTACTGTTTTGCCAAGGTGGATGCCAAAAAATTTAATATCACCAGTGATGAACAAATGATCCTCGACTTGTTACGTCAGGAAAAAGTGTTATTGGTGCACGGCAAAGCCTTCAATTTGACTGGGGGATGTTACTTCAGGTTGGTTTTTCTACCCCATGTGGACGTACTTAAGCCCGCCATAAAAAAAATCGAAAATTTCTTTAAATATTACCGACAGGCAGATTAGTTAGCTATGAGTATCGCTGCAAATCAAAGTCATTTTTTCGACCACTTGTTACGTCAGGAAAAAGTGTTATTGGTGCACGGCAAGGCCTTTAATTTGGCCGGTGGGTGTCACTTCAGATTGGTGTTTTCACCCCATGTAGACATACTTGAGCCCGCCATCAAAAAATTGCAAACTTCTTTAAATATTACCGACAGGCAGATTAGTTAGCTATGAGTATCGCCCCTAATAAAAGTCATTTTTTCGCCCATATGTCTCGTATGAAACTGATCACTCGCTGGCCATTAATGCGCAATGTACGCACGGAAAATGTACAAGAGCACAGCCTGCAAGTCGCCATGGTGGCCCATTCATTGGCGTTAATTCGCAACAAGTATTTTGCCGGGCAGCTGGATCCTTACAAGATAGCCACCATTGCTCTGTTTCACGATGTATCAGAAGTATTGACCGGTGATCTACCTACACCAGTAAAGTATTACAACCCGGCTATTGCGGCTGAATACAAAAAGATTGAAAAAATCGCCGAACAAAAATTGATTAATATGGCTCCCGGGGATTTCAAAGAAGACTATGCCATGTTGATCAACCATCACCACCATAGTCAAGATGAGACTTTTATCATCAAAGCCGCCGATGTTATTTGTGCCTATCTGAAAACACTGGAAGAACTGTCTGCGGGTAATCATGAGTTCGAACCGGCCCGTAAACGTTTGGTTAAGATCCTAAAAGAGTACCAATCGGGGGAAGTGGATTATTTTATGGATGCCTACGTGCCCAGTTTTAGCCTTAGCCTGGACGAGATAACGTCACAAGAGTATTGATGTTTAGCGCCAGGAGCACGGTAAGTGAAACTATTCATTTACGCTGTGAGCCTATTACAGCTTGTTACCCGTTCTGGGGCCTACAAAGGGCATGGGACATATGCCAACATCCCCTTACTCATTTGTAACCTATAAGGAAATAATAGCGATGCAACAAAACACCATATGGTCAGCCCGCAGTTTCCCTCAGCAAGTTGAACGTGACGGGGATCACCGTTCGGTATTTCAACGGGACAAAGCCAGGATTTTACATTCTGCGGCGTTTCGTCGCTTACAAGCAAAAACCCAGGTTTTGGGCGTGGGTATGAGTGACTTTTACCGTACCCGTTTGACCCATTCTTTGGAAGCATCGCAGATTGGTCAGGGGATCGCAGCCCAATTACGCAATAAGCAGCCCGATTTAACCGCACACCTTGGCCTAAATGACACCTTAATTGAAGCCTTATGCCTGGCCCATGATATTGGCCACCCCCCCTTTGGCCACGGCGGTGAGACCGCCTTACATTACATGATGCGCAATCACGGTGGGTTTGAGGGTAACGGTCAGACGTTTCGCATTGTCACTAAACTGGAACCCTACACGCTGGCTCACGGCATGAACTTATCCCGGCGTACCCTACTCGGTCTGGTGAAATACCCGAATTATATACAAACCCTCAATACCAAGGTATCCGATAACAGCCCCTTGCCTCATCGCCAAATTAAAGCCAGCGATTGGCATCCGCCAAAAGGCCTTTATCAGTGTGATGACGATATGTTTGCATGGTTAATAGCGCCCCTGACGAGTGAGGACAAGGTGCAGTTTATGGGATACAGCAGCGCACAGCTGACAGGGACACACCATAAAACCCGTTTTAAATCCTTTGATTGTTCGATTATGGAATTAGCCGATGATATTGCCTATGGGATCCATGATTTAGAAGACGCTATCGTTATGGGCATCGTTAATCGCCAGCAGTTTGAGTCGGAAGTGGTTGCACCGCTTGCCCAATTAGACCCATGCTGGTTAGCCAGCAATATTGCCTCGTTATGCCACAAACTGTTCAGTAGCCATCATCACGAACGCAAAGATGCCATCGGTGCCCTGGTAAATTGCTTTATCACCCATATACAAATAGAACTCACCGATACGGCCTTTACCCTGGACTTACTTAAATACAATGCCACCTTTGCCCCAGCTTATCAGCAGGCATTATCTGTCTTTAAAAAATTTGTATATCAACGAGTGATATGCAAACCGGATATCCAGTTGCTGGAATACAAAGGCCAACAAGTGATTATGGAATTATTCGAAGCCTTTGCCTCAGACCCCGCCAGGTTGCTACCTGAAAATACCCGTCAACGGTGGCAAGAGGCTGAAAAAGTGGACAATGGTCACCGCGTCATCTGTGATTATATTTCTGGTATGACGGATGAATTCGCGTCACGTTTGTATAATAATTTATTTACCCCAAAAAGCACCACAGGCCACGACAATATTACTATCTAACGCTGGCATTTTCACAGCATGCACCGGTGAGATATCCGTGGTGATAAAAAGTGATGAAATGAATCCATAGCTATTCTTGTCTATGGTCCGTCAAGTCGGCTGTGGGTCCGTCCCTGGTATATTGGGCCATAGTCTTTGTTTTATTGTATTTCAGCAGACAAAAACTCACTCGCCACCTTAAACCTTGGGTAAAAAACACGCAAAATAACAAAAAGTACTTGCATGTATTTATATACAGTACTAATGTGTAATCAACTACTGTATATAACATCAGGTAAAAGCAACTATGGCAAGTTTACATACCTTCTCAGATACCCGATTCACTCACAAATTAGAACGTGTATCCATCCATAACCACCAGCGTTTAGCTGGCTTTTTCGCTGCTAATGAGCAACACAAATGGACTTACGTAATTGCTAATAATCTGGTTTTTTGTACTGAACAGCCACATGTGCTCCAGCTAAAAAAACCTGATAAGGCCGCTATTGCCCAGTGGCTAGAAAAAATAATTTGTGGCGGGCAATGCGCAATGTTATTCGTTGAACAATTAAACCTGGATGAAATAAGCAAAGCGCGAATTATGCAGTTATGTGTTGACCATAATGTATTGTTAGTTAATGTCTCACTTAGCCAGGTTAAACGGGCTAAGGTTATTCAGGGACCCTGGACAAATGCCTTGAACGGACACGGTTTATAGACATTTATCCCTGGGATGCTGAATTCACCGCTACGCCGGTGTATCATCAGCCCAACTTTTACCATAACAGTATGATATCCAGCTCGATATGAATAATGATTTTCCCTGTTATTGTGGCTATAGCCAGCCTTTTTCTGTTTGTTGTCTACCCCTTATTACCGGGCAACGTCAAGCCGCTACTCCCCAGGCCCTGATGCGCTCAAGATACAGCGCTTATGCAGGCAAGTATTTCCCATACGTCCTGGCAACCTATGCCCTGACCCAGCGCAAGCTGCTAACCCTCAATGATATCGAGAAAGATGCCGGGGCCACTCAATGGCTGCGACTGGAAATACTCGATAGCATAATGAGTGAGGACAGAGGTGAAGTAGAATTTAATGCTTTTTATCAGTTCGATAAGCAATTATTTAAGATACATGAGCGTTCGCAGTTTTGCCGACAAGATGGCCATTGGCGTTACACTACAGGTGAAATCCATGGTGATTCAGGCCCTTATCAGCAACGCAGGAATGACGAATGTTTATGTGCAAGTGGTAAAAAATTTAAAAAGTGCTGTATTTAAAACAGTTTATCCGCGCAAAACCTGGTCGTCATTTACTTGACTGGTCAATCAAACGATACGCCTACTAAGCTAAAACCAAGGTATAATATAGGTTGGTGCAATAAGTAGATGATAAGTGAATGACGGCCCAGGTAGCTAAGCAGACCGGTTAGTCGATTATGCTTAATATCCAAACCAAACATATTTTTATGCATAATATAGATACCTATTAATACCACCCCAAACCACGGCGTAAAACTCACCAAATCAGTTGTTCGTTCAGGTATAGACAATTGCTCAACTGACCAGTGCCATAATGGAGACATATCCACTGCCAACACAAAATAGCTGCTGATGATTAATACTCCTAATACCAGCGACAATCGCGGTACCCTGACAAACAACAATGACAATAATAACGCTAACGCAATAAAGTGCAGTATCCCGAAGTAAACCCATTTATCGGGGTACATAAGCAGACTACCGACCGTTATCCCCAGTGCTGAAATGATCAATAGCCCCAGAGTACGGAAGAATTTACGCCAGATAATTTGCTGTGCATAAGCCAGGTAGCTACTCATACCCACAGCCAATAGAAACCCGCTGACAATCACCGCTCTAAAAATTCGCCATTGTATATCACTGGCAGTATTAAAATCAGCATAATCAAATACCGCTAAATCAAAACAGAAATGAAAAATAACCATCAGCACAATAGCGGTGCCTCTCAATACATCCAATGCTAAAATACGTGGGTTCATTTAAAGTAAATTAGCACTGTGGCATAGCGTGATGGAAAATTATTTTTCATGATCTTTTAACCACTCATTAAGCAACTTTATTTGACCACATTTATAAGCCGCATAGGTTATGCGTAATGCATTTGACAGTATTTCACTGTCAGTCCAACCAGTTTTGTCTGCAATCTCCTGATAGCTTTGCATGGCCTGCTGAGTCATGTTTCCTCTGACTTGGTGCTTACCTGACTGTTTTTTTCGTTCATGAAATCGCCGTTTTTTTTCAGTATTCGCTTGCATTTTTACATTTTTCATTTAGATATCGTCAATTTATAAAGTCAGACCAGTGATACACTGGGCTATAATCCATTATTGAGCTCAAGATGTAAATAAATCACTGTTCGGAGTTGTTTAGCGTACAAGTGTTCGCTAAATTACGCCCTTTGAGAAAATAGACGCGGAATACTATGACAATACAAAAAGACAGTTTTACAAAAGAAGATCTATTAGCCTGTAGTCGGGGTGAGTTATTTGGCCCTGGAAACAGCCAATTACCCGCACCAAATATGCTGATGATGGATCGCATCATTGAAATCTCAGAAACTGGGGGAGAGCACGGCAAAGGTTTTATCATCGCCGAACTGGATATCAATCCTGATCTGTGGTTTTTTGCCTGCCACTTCCCTGGTGATCCGGTAATGCCCGGCTGTTTGGGCCTGGATGCCATGTGGCAGCTCGTAGGCTTCTTTTTAGGCTGGTGTGGGGGCCCGGGTAAAGGCCGTGCCCTGGGAGTAGGAGAAGTGAAATTTACCGGGCAAATATTACCGACTGCCAAAAAGGTCACTTACCGGATTGATATGACGCGGGTTATCAAGCGTAAATTATATATGGGTATGGGTGACGGCTCTGTTGCAGTGGATGGACGAATAATTTATCAGGCAAAGAATTTAAAAGTTGGCTTGTTTCAAGATACCAGTAATTTCTAACTTACCCTAAAAACAAAAGCCCCGGGAGGGGCTAAAATTTCATCGGTTGTTGATACCCACATTTCGATCGCCTATGGCCTCTCGCCACCCCCCTAACCATTCAGATCTTGTCTCTGAAGCCTGAAAAGGACATATTTCTTTGGATCTGCCGGTAATACCTGCCTGATAACCTTTGGAATGCGCTCTGGAAAGCCTATCTCTCTTTTGTCTCTTCATTGAGTTACCTTTAATGACATAAATGAAAACCGTGCTCAGAGTGAACACTCCGATACAGATAGTAGATCTCTTTATAGGGTGCAATAGCCTTTAACCCATTTAGCCATTAAAAATCATTAAGAAACTGAAAATATTGAAATTTAACCTTTAAATTTAATTAACATATGAAATCGTTCTTTAAGACGTTTTTGTAATAAATCGGCTTAAGTACTCATATATACCCAGGCCAGTGGAGTGGCCGCTAGGCGGCAAAGAAACGCAATCTCATTAGCTGAGATGTACCAGGTGACTCGGGGGAGTGATCGCAGCCAACAACGCTGCAGCTTTAAGGGCGATGGATATAAACATAAAAAAGCCCGTTAAAACGGGCTTTAGCACATGATCAGCAAGGACTCATTGTCTGCGACGCCAACCTACCAATAACAAAGCCAAGATATTGAGGAATCCAAATCCGGCACCTTTGCGCGTATTACTGGCTAAATCGTCCGCATCGGCTTCACACTCATCAATAGTGCCGCCAATAACAGGTTCAAGGCGCACGGCAACCACTTTGTCTGTCAAAATGTCATCGCCATTATCATCGACTATATTGTGCCCTAAAATATTTTTTGCCGCAGTAAGTATACGGGCCGATGCGGCAATAACGTTCGAGTCATTAATCGCTACTGCATCGACTAAAGTATAGGCTGAATGGCATTCAACCAAGGCATTGAGATCCTGAAATTCGCCTGTATTGTAGTTATACAAAAAGGCTGCATTTCGGCGATTGGATATAGAAGCCTCCACTTCGCCTTTACCTACCACCATACCGGCATTATTTATATCGTGAGCCACACTTGATGAACCCAGAAAAAAGTCGTCGGGAAAGACGGTCTCGTCAGTATTGATGTCATGGACAAAAAACTTGCTGCGGGTAGTACCATTGACCGTTTTAAAGCCATGGCCAGTCACTAGCCCTTCATTATTGATGTCTGCGGCAGTACTGGAAAAGTACACATCCTCAGCGGTAATAGGCGTGACAAGATCACCGTTAAATATCGTCGCAAAGGTGCTAATACGGCCGCTATCTTGCAGCTCATCCTGGGAATCCCCCACGGCCACACCACTATCATTAATAGCGACTGCCCGGCTAAGGTAATTGTTGGTATCATCGACCTCTGGGGTATAAAGCAGGCCCAGTTCTTTGGTGCTGATGATATTACCCTGATTGTCCAATTGCCAGATTGTCCCGCGGCGCTCAAATTTAATTTCGAATGTGTTACTACTGGAGTTGGTTAAAAAGACTTTGCGTAAACACACTTCAATGGGCTCATCGGGACGTGTGGTTTCATCTTCACAGGTATCAATGGCCGTTTCATACGCCGTGTTATCTAGCAATGTAGTACTGTATCCCGCCACCTGATTGTTACGATTGATATCGTAAGCCACACTTATGCCGCCTGCAGTGTCGTCTATAGGAGGCAACGCCACTGTATTACCATTGACCTGGGCAAAGGCGCGGGAGTAAAAATCGTTGACCACAAAGGTAATGTCGGTACCGTCTTCCAGCGTGTAATCCAGAGGATAAAACACATCGAAACTGGTGCCAACCATACCGTCCAGATCGTTCACCGCCCGCACAATAGTATTGTTGCTGAAACTGTAGGCGTTGCTGGCGTCCAATTGATCAAAACCCGGTATAAAGTTGCTCGTGGCATCATCAACCAAATAAGCGTGAGTCTGGGCAATTTGTTGAACCGTCAGACTTTCATTATTACTGGCGATCAACGCATATAAATAAGCATAATCGGCGTCGTTGTAATTACCTGCCTTGGCCGCTTCTATATCGGTCAGGTTATCGATTAAGGTCTGTGATTCAAAATCGATTAAGGATTCATCTATGGGCGGATTGTATAGATTTTTGATATTGACCGCAATTTCACCACTTGCGCTTACATCCACAGGAAATATATTTTCCCCTTTATCACTCACATCAAGCTCGACAATTCTATATTGGGCACCGTGCGCCATAGAAAGGGTCAAAGCCGATAATGTAAATGCTGCTGCCAGTCTTGTTTTATTCATTTAAAATCCTGATGTCTTTATGCTGTTGCTAATAGTCAAGTATCACTTATTCAGCCATTGCTTCTAATTCATTCCACCTGTCATACGCTTCACTCAACTTCTTTTCTGTCTGAGCTAGGGTTTCAACGGTTTGGGCCGACGTAAGACTGTCTTGTTTAAAAAATTCCGGGTTATTGATATCAGTCTGTATCTTTTTGATTTGGCTTTCCAATGTTTCCAGTACTGCAGGCAGTTTTTCTAATTCAAGCTGATGCTTGTAAGTCAGTTTTTTACCTTTTTTTTGTGCAACAGTGGCCTTAGGACTGTTGGAACGATCAGACGATTCAGCTTTATGGTTAGTTTGTAGCGCCTGTTCATCATACCACTGATAAATATCAGCGTAGCCTCCAACAAATTCCTTAACTACCCCTTCGCCTTGAAAATATAAACTGGAGGTAATGACATTGTCCACAAACTCCCTGTCATGGCTAACCAAAATCAGTGTACCTTTATAGCTACCCAGAATATCTTCTAATAACTCTAAGGTTTCAACATCCAGATCGTTGGTTGGTTCATCCAAAATAAGCAAGTTGTTAGGTTTTAACATCAACTTGGCCAATAACAACCTATTTTTCTCGCCACCGGACAATGAGCTGACTGGCGCATTGATCCTTTCGGGGGTAAACAGATAATCTTGTAAATAACTGATGACGTGTTTACTCTGCCCATTGATGGTCACTTCACGTTTGCCATCAGCGATAGCATCGACTACTTTTTGGTTCACGTCCAATTGACTGCGGTGCTGGTCAAAATAGGCCAGTTCAATCTTGGTACCACAATGTACCGTACCACTACTGGGCTGAACTTGTTCAAGCAATAATTTGATTAAGGTACTTTTTCCGCAACCATTAGGACCAATTAAAGCAATCTTATCACCTCGGAAAATCGATAAATCGAGGTTTTTAACGATAATATTATCTTCAATTTGGTAGTTAAGGTGCTCTGCCTCAAAGATGATCTTCCCTGAGTTCTGAGTTTTTCCAACGGTAACGACCGCCCGACCTTGTACATTACGTCGTTCTGAACGCTCGCTGCGCAGCGCTTCAAGAGCTCTAACCCGGCCTTCGTTGCGTGTTCTACGGGCTTTGACACCTTGCCTGATCCAGGTTTCTTCCTGGCTCAGTCTTTTATCAAACAAGGCATTCTGGGTTTCTTCTACTTCCAGGTCGTGGGCCTTTTTCGTCAAATATTCCTGATAGTTGCCGGGATAACTGACTAACTGCCCGCGATCAAGATCAATAATTCGCGTGGCCACATTACGAATAAATGCCCGGTCATGACTGACAAATACCACTGCGCCTTGATAATCCAGCACGGTATTTTCCAACCACTTGATCATTTCAATATCCAGGTGGTTAGTGGGTTCATCAAGTAACAAGATATCCGGCTGATTGGCTAACGCTCGAGCTAATGCCGCTTTACGACGCCATCCCCCGGATAAGGTCGAAAGTTGCTGATCTGGGTCGAGGTTCAATTGGGTTAACACCTGCATGATTTTCTGCTCAAACTGCCAGGCATTATGATGATCTAGCTGTTGTTGCAGATTTTCCAGCTTGTTAAGTTGGGCCTCGCTATAATCGGTGGCAATGACATGGGTTTGATGAAAGTAAGCTTTAAGCAATTCCCCTACTTCCGCCATGCCCTCTGCGACATAATCAAACAGTGTACTTTCAACAGTAGCAGGTGGGTCTTGTGGCAAAAGGGATATTTTCACCTGACTATTGACCAGACGCTGACCGTCATCCAGAATCAGCTCACCGGAAATGATTTTCAGTAAGGTCGACTTTCCACAGCCATTGCGCCCCACTAAACACACTCTTTCTCCGTTGTGGATCACCATTTCGACGCCGCTTAATACAGGCGGATGACCAAAGATGACGCTAGCATTTTTCAGTTGTAATAAACTCAATACAAAAACTCACTTAATTGTTGTTTGTTAAACGGCCAGGCTAGCTCTTTTGCTGAGTCCTGGCGCTGTAATACGGGAATTCGGGCACCGTATTGGTGGTACAGTTGGGCGTCGGCCCGCACGTCAATTTTTTCAAACTGAGCTTGCGGGCACACGTCAAGCAACAACGATTGTGCCTCGTCACACAGACAGCAATTTTTACCTGAATACAAAATCAACGGGCCGTTATCCATTTAGGGTCAACAGCCAGCAATGATGGATCTTGGGATTACGACTGAAATCCTCAGGTAAGGTTTTACTGCTTATATTTTCTATCTTCAGTCCCAGGGCGGCAACCCCCTGCTCGTCCAGCTTAAATTGCCGCAGGTTATTGGAAAACATTATTTGCCCTTGGGGACGCAAGCATGTGACAGCATCGGCCAGCAAGCCTAAATAGTCACGCTGCACATCCCAGGTGGTATCCATACGCTTGGAATTGGAAAAGGAAGGCGGATCGATAAATATAAAATCATAAGCATTGCGATGATGTGCCAACCAGGTCAAGCAATCCGCTTGTATAAATTCGTAGGGACCACGTAAATTATTCAGTCTAAAGTTGTCCTTCGCCCAGTCTATATAGGTGTTGGACATGTCAACTGTGGTCACGGATTTTGCCCCCCCTAAAGCGGCATGGACTGAAACACTGCCAGTATAAGCAAACAGGTTTAATACATCCTTGCCTTTCACACTTTGTTGCACTAACTGGCGAGTGATCCGGTGATCAAGAAATAACCCGGTATCGAGATAATCCGTTAAATTCACCTTGAATTTGGCACCGTTTTCGTAGGCTTCTACCGTTTGTTTTATCTGTGAAACCCGTTCATATTGGCTTTTTCCCTTTTGCTGGGTTCTGACTTTCAAGACAATATTTTCGCTGGGTATGTCCAAGCATTGGGGTAACGATAACAGGACTTCCTGTACTCTGCGTTTGGCTTTATGTTCCGGTACATCTTTAGGGGGCGCATATTCTTGCACCACTAACCAATCCCCGTAACGGTCTACAGCAACTTTATACTCGGGCAAATCGGCATCGTATATCCGGTAACAATTAGTATTTTGCGTTTTCAGCCATTTTTCAATGCGTTTAAGATTTTTACGTAAACGATTGGCGAAATCTTCATTTTGCGCAGCGGGCTCCATGGTATGACAATTTTTTTCATCAAGTTCAAAGTTGACTAATTGGCACTCCAATTTACCATTCATCAATTTGTACTCTTTATGGGCAAACATTTTCATTTGCCGCAACAGATCACGATTCGAAGTAAGTAAAGACAAACGCCATCCCTGGAAATGTTGTTTCATCCAGGCGCCCCAGTTCTTAAACAAAGGCTCCAGGGCGCTTATTTCACTCAAACGTTCACCATAAGGAGGGTTACTGACAATAAAACCTGGGGCCTGGCCTGCAACAGGCAGAACTTTACACGCGTCTGTGGCGGCAAAATGGATATAATCAAATACCCCGGCATTATGGGCATTTTCTTTAGCTATGGCCAAAACACTGTGATCGATGTCACTGGCGGCAATACTGCTTTTTGGCACTATGATGGCAGCGTTGGCCTGGGATACCAATAGCTCCCAGCTTTGCACATCATGTTGTTGCCATTTGGAAAATCCCCATACTTCCTGCTTTAGACCCGGGGCGATATTGGCCATCATCAAAGCAGCTTCAATAGCAATGGTACCTGCTCCGCACATAGGGTCCAGCAAAGGTAATGCCTGATTTTTGGTCCAGCCACTGCGCACTAACATAGCACAGGCAATATGCTCTTTAACAGGTGCAATCCCCGTTTTCACCCGGTAATGCCTTTGGTGCAAACTGTGTCCGGACAAATCCAGATAAAGACTTAATTTATCACTCCACATCCGCCCCTGTAGGCGAATATCAGGCGCAATTTTGCTCACCGACGGGCGGGAATCAAACAGCTCACTAAACTGGTCTACCACCGCGTCTTTAATTTTTAACGCACCAAATTGACTATTATTGATGCAATGGCTGCTCCCGATAAAATCGACGGCGAAGGTATTATCCAGGGTGAAATGAGAAGACCAATTGACCCCCGCGGTGATCTGATAAACATCCTCTGCACTGTCAACAGGCCCTTCAGCCATTTTGAGCATAACTCTGTTAGCCAAACGAGACCATAGACAAACTCGATAGGCTTGCTCCAGCTCTGCGCTAAACAATACCTGTCCTGGCTTGGTTTTTACCGCAAGTCCAGGACAGATATCAGCTATCTCTTGTGCTAACAATTGATCCAGACCTTTGGCCGTCGTGACTAAAAATTCAAACATATACCTACCCATTAATTTTCTACGGGCGCGATTATACGGCAATAAGCAGTGTATCGCATGGTTAAATAGCGAAAAATCAGTTTGATATTTGCAAAGATAAGCAGACTAGGCCCGTTTAGAGGACGCTATATCGGCTATATAAGGAATGAATCGATTGTTCATCACCCTGATCAATTCAAATTGCGCCAGAGTCTTGGTGGCATTGATTTGAAACGTCGGTGCCAGAGACATGCAGGTGCTTGCTTGTCTATCCTGCTGTAATACCAGCACTTGACCAAGCTTATAGACCTCGTCCTGCGCAAGAGGCTCCAATAACGCTAGCTGGCAGTGTATTCCGGGCGTTTGTTGCGTAGCAAAATGCCAGCTTTTAACGCTAAGATGTTTGTGAAATGCCAGTGCTGCCGTAGCGTTTAACAAGATTTGACTAAGCTGGGCTGAGCTCAT
>JBKEFM010000069.1:0-18854 GCA_046709505.1 Paraglaciecola sp.
AATGTGTTTATTTTAGTATTAATGTGATCTTTTTGTTAATAGTCTATGTTTAACTGAGTAATTAGGATTTAGGTATTAAAGTATTTATAACGTTTTTCGTTTTATTTTTTAATTAAAAATAACAACTCTACAGTGAGAGGTTTACATGATTCCATCGGTTTTTGAATACCATAAGGCGACGAGCATAGCTGATGCCATTGCCAAACTCCGGGACAATGAGGATGCCAAGCTACTTGCCGGTGGGCACAGCTTACTTCCCATGATGAAGTTACGATTTGCTGAAACACCCTATTTAGTCGATATCAACGGTATAGAAGAGCTTAAAGGTATTCGTATTGATGGTGACACCATTACTATTGGTGCGATGACCACAGAAAGTGAACTTATTAATTCGGACATACTTCAACAATATTGCCCTTTGCTGGTTGATGCTGCCAAGCTCGTGGCCGACCCCCAAGTTCGAAACAAAGGAACAATTGGAGGCGATGTGGCTCATGGAGATCCAGGAAATGACCACCCGGCGGTTATGCTCGCATTAGACGCGCAATTGGTTATTCATGGCCCAAATGGTGAACGAACTATTCCAGCAAATGGTTTTTTCTTGGGAACGTATTGGACGGCTCTTGAAGAGCACGAGATTTTAGTTGCTATCAAGGTACCGGCATTAAAACCCGGTACCGGGCATGGTTACAGTAAGTTAAAACGTAAAACCGGTGACTATGCAGTAGCAGGTGCACCCGTTGTCGTTGAAATGGACGGTGATATTGTGCGTGATATTCGGATTGGATTAACCAATGTGGCTCCTATGGCAATTCGTGCTGAAGCGGCTGAAGATTTAATTCGTGGTAAACGAGTTGACGAAGCCTTGTTAAAGGTCGTCGAAAAAGCTGTTATTGCGGTTTGCGATCCTGCCGTTGATTTACGCGGTGACGAGGAATACAAGTCTCATATGGCAGCTATCATGGCTCGTCGATCAATTATTCAAGCTATCGCAAACGCAAAGGGGTAATCATGGCTAAGCAAGCAGTTTCATTTACACTTAACGGCAAGACCGTTGACGTGCTCGTTGAGCCACGTGAGCTTTTAATTCATACGCTGCGAGAAAATTTAAACCACACAGGCGCGCACATTGGTTGTGAAACCTCTCACTGCGGGGTATGTACAGTAGATGTGGATGGTCAGTCAGTTAAATCGTGTACTTTATTAACGGTGCAAGCCGCCGGTTCTGATGTGAAAAGTGTTGAAGGTTTGGCAAGCGCCGATGGCCTTCATGTTATTCAGCAAGCATTTGTCGATGAGCATGGTTTACAGTGTGGCTTCTGTACCCCTGGTATGCTGATGCGTGCCTACCGCTTCCTGCAAGAGAATCCTAACCCTAGCGACGAAGAAATCCGTTGGGGTATGTCTGGTAATTTATGCCGTTGTACTGGCTATCAGAACATCATTGAGGCGGTAAAAACTGCCGCTAAAAACCTTCAACAAGCGTGAGGAACTGAGTAATGGATAAAGTTGCAGATAAACAAAAACGCGAGGACTCATTAAACGGAGTGGGTTGTTCACGCAAACGAAAAGAAGATGCTCGGTTTATTCAGGGTAAAGGCAATTATACCGATGATATCAAAATGCCGGGTATGTTGTTCGCAGATATGGTCAGAAGTCCCTATGCTCATGCCCGCATCATAAGCATTAATAAAGAAAAAGCATTAGCTTTACCTGGCGTACATGCAGTTATAACCGCGGCAGACTTAAAGCCCCTTAACCTTCACTGGATGCCAACCTTGGCAGGGGATGTGCAGGCTGTTTTAGCCGATGAAAAAGTTCATTTCCAATATCAAGAAGTCGCTTTAGTTGTGGCCGACGATCGCTACATTGCTGCTGATGCCATTGATTTAGTCGAAGTAGAGTATGAAGAATTGCCAGTGCTAATTGACCCGCACAAGGCAATGACCGATGACGCTCCCATTTTACGGGAAGATCTTGTTGGTAAGATGGAGGGCGCGCACAGTACCCGTAAACACAATAACCATATTTTTAACTGGCAAGCCGGTGAGAAAGAATCGACCGATCGTGTTTTTGACTCTGCAGACGTAACCGTATCACAGGATATGGTCTATCATCGCGTACATCCATGTCCATTAGAGACCTGTGGGTGTGTTGCGTCGATGGACAAAATAAACGGTAAACTAACGGTTTATTTAACATCACAAGCGCCACATGTTGTTCGTACTGTGGTTTCTATGCTCTCCGGTATTCCTGAAAGCAATGTACGTATTGTCTCGCCAGATATCGGTGGCGGCTTTGGTAATAAGGTTGGTATCTATCCCGGTTATGTGGCCTCTATCGTTGCTTCTATCGTTTTAGGTGTCCCTGTTAAATGGGTCGAAGACCGTATGGAAAACATTTCCACTACGGCATTTGCCCGCGACTACCACATGCGTGGCGAACTGGCAGCAGACAGTAACGGTATCATTAAGGGGTTACGGGTAAATGTTTTAGCCGACCACGGTGCATTTGATTCTTGTGCGGATCCATCTAAATTCCCTGCGGGATTTATGCACATATGTACGGGCTCTTACGATATCCCAGTTGCGCATTTAAATGTAGATGGCGTGTATACAAACAAGGCTCCGGGTGGTGTTTCGTATCGTTGCTCATTCCGTGTTACTGAAGCGGTTTACGTTATCGAGCGCACCATGGATGTTCTGGCGCAGAAGTTAGGGATTGACAAAGCAGAAATTCGTCGACGTAACTTTGTTAAAAAAGAGCAATTTCCCTATAAAACGTGTTTAGGCTTTGAATTAGATTCGGGTGATTATCATACTGCGCTAGAAAAAGTGCTTGATGCGGTTGATTATAAAGGCCTGCGACGAGAACAAGAAGAAAAACGAGCCAAAGGCGAGTTAATGGGCATTGGCCTGGTAACCTTTACTGAAGTCGTTGGTGCAGGACCGTCTAAGTCTTGCGATATTCTTGGTGTAGGAATGTTCGATAGTGCCGAGATCAGGATCCACCCAACAGGTTCAGCCATGGCCCGCATGGGAACTATCACACAAGGGCAGGGCCACCAAACAACTTACGCACAAATTATTGCTACTGAGTTAGGTATTTCTTCTGATGAAATATCCATTGAAGAAGGCGATACCGACACCGCACCCTACGGACTAGGCACCTACGGGTCTCGTTCAACGCCTGTGGGTGGCGCTGCAACAGCCGTAGCTGCTCGAAAAATCAAAGCTAAAGCAAAGAAAATAGCGGCTCATCTGTTAGAAGTAAGTGAAGACGACCTTGAATGGGAAGTTGACCGCTTTAAAGTGAAAGGCGTTCCTGGCCAAGAAAAGACTATGAAAGACATCGCATGGGCGGCATATAACAATGTACCTGAAGGGATGGAACCTGGTCTCGAAGCGGTTGATTACTATGATCCACCTAACTTCACCTTCCCCTTTGGTGCTTACCTGTGTGTTGTTGACATCGACAAACACACAGGCGTAACAGACATACGTCGATTCTATGCCTTAGACGATTGTGGGACACGTATAAATCCGATGATTATTGAGGGCCAAATTCATGGTGGTCTTACTGAAGGTTATGCGGTGGCAATGGGACAAGAAATGCCATTTGATGAACAAGGTAACCTGCTAGGTAATACCCTGATGGATTATTTCTTACCGACCTTTGTTGAAACACCCAAGTGGGAAACAGACTATACCGTTACGCCTTCACCGCACCATCCAATTGGTGCCAAAGGTGTAGCTGAGTCACCCCATGTTGGCAGTATTCCAACCTTTACTTCCGCTATTGTTGACGCCTTTGCACACCTAGATGTCACTCATATGGATATGCCTCACAACGCGTTCCGCGTTTGGAAGCAAGTCAAAGCACTTGGGTTATTAGACTAGCAAGCTAAGTAGTTCAATTCAAACCAGTTATGATGGCTATTATGGCTGGTTTTTTTATTATTAATGGAATTGTTAAAAATGAAAGTCGATTTAAAAAAAGAATTTTCACTACCCGGTACGGGTGTCCAAGCCTGGACTTTCTTACAAGATATCAGAGGCGTTGCCAAATGTATGCCTGGTGCTGAAATTGTTGAAGACCTGGGTGATGGCAATTACAAAGGTAAAGTAAAAGCTAAGATTGGGCCGGCAACGATGGCGTTTGATGGCGATATTATTATCAAAAATATCGATACCGAAAAACGTGAACTGCATATGATTGGCAAAGGACAGGACACCAAAGGTTCATCATCAGCCACTATGGATTTACGAGCATGGGTAGAAGATACTGACGATGGTAAAAGTATTCTTCAAGGTGTTGCAGAGGTAACCGTAAATGGTAAAGCTGCTAGCTTGGGTGGTCGAATGATGACCCAAGTTGCTGACCAAATGCTCAATCAATTTGGAAAAAACTTTGCTAATAATGTTGCCAGTATGGGGGAGGGTGAAGAAGCTGAAACTGCACGGGAAAAAGTTGCTGAGCAACCTGCTGAATTAAATGGACTTGCATTCGCCTGGTCTGTTTTTGTCGGCTGGTTGAAAAGTCTTTTTAGTTCAAAAAAATAGAGTGATTAGATACCGATGACTAAAGTTAACCGCATCGCTGAGTTTCAGGGGAAGCTCGCAGACCTTGGTTACATAGCCGAGCGTAATTTATCTGCAAGTCTTTTATTATTTTCAGATATGAAGCGTCCTTTGTTGCTGGAAGGTGATGCGGGTGTAGGTAAAACTGAAATAGCGCGTGTGATTTCTCAGCTTAATGACTGTCCTCTCATTCGCTTGCAATGTTATGAAGGCCTGGATGTTAACTCGGCGGTTTACGAGTGGAATTATCAACACCAGCTGCTCTCAATTAAAATGCTCGAAGAGCGACAGCAGCATACCCCGAATGGGTCAATAGAAAGTGAGCTTTTCAGTGAGAAATATTTATTACAACGGCCATTGCTAGCGGCTATTATGCAAGAAAAGTCACCGGTTTTATTGATTGATGAAATTGATAGAGCAGATGAAGAATTTGAAGCATATTTATTAGAACTACTCTCAGAATTTCAAGTTAGTATCCCTGAAATAGGCACTATAAAAGCTAAGTCTATACCTTTTGTTGTATTAACATCTAATGGTACAAGAGAGTTGAGCGACGCGCTTCGGCGCCGGTGCTTCTATCATTACGTCGACTACCCTAGTTTTGATAAAGAACTGCAAATTGTTAATAAGCGGGTACCTGAAATCGGCCCTCAACTAGCCAGGCAAGTGGTCGCGTTTATTCAAGATTTACGAAAGGTTGATTTACAGAAAGTTCCCGGCGTTGCGGAAACACTCGATTGGGCTGCCGCACTGTTAAACCTAGGTATTACTAGCTTAGATGAGGATATGGAAGTCATTCAAGATAGTTTAGTTTGTCTATTAAAAACACGAGAAGATTCGATGCGATTAGAACCCTTTGAAATAGAGCGACTGATCGCTCGTGCAGTATAATTTAGAGCTTGGCGATGACTCAATTAGCGAAAGTGTATTTTGATGAATTTTCTGAACATTTGACCCGACGGGTAGTCGAGTTTATACGCCATGCCCGTAACAATAATTTTCGTGTGGGTATTGCTGAGCAAGTCGACGCGCTTAAAGTTGCTGAGTATTGTTATATAAGTGACAAATATGCATTTAAACTAGGCCTAAAAGCACTTATTTGTTCAAACGAAGATGACTGGAATAAATTCGATGAGGTTTTCGATGCTTATTGGTTGTCATCAAATACCAAACAATTCGTTCAAGCCAATCAATCCCCTGCCGCAAAGAAAAAATCACCTGAGCAGCAAAAGCAACAAGCTGAAGGAGATAGAAAGCAAACGCCTAAACCATCGACAGCCGATACCGCCGCTGAGCAAGAAACAGATGATGTGCCAGAAGCAAGTGGCACCAAAGATGGTGCAAGCTCAAGAGCAAATCTTGCCAAGGAAGATTTTCATTCAATAAAAGATCCTGATGAAATGCGCAAAATGGAGCGTCTAATAGAGCGCTTAGCGAAACAAATGAAAAAACGTATTTCCCGACGTTATCAATATCAGGCAAACAAAGGAAAAATAGATCTTCGTAGAACCATACGTAAGAGCTTACGCTACGGTGGCACGCCTCTTGAGTTGTGCAAAAAACGTCTAAAGCCACAAACGCCAAAACTCATTATAATTGTGGACGTGAGCCGCTCAATGGCGATGTATAGTTTTTTGTTTTTACGCTTTGCAAGAGGACTCATTAATGTATTTAAAGATGTTCAAGCCTATGCGTATAACACTCAGCTTTTGCCAATCACCAATGCATTAAAACAAACTGATTTAATGCGGGTTAGAAATAGCTTAGCGATGATGTCGGATGGTTGGTCTGGCGGCACTAAAATTGGCGAAAGTTTGCATAAGTTTAATCAACAATATGGGCAGAGTGTTAATAAGCGCTCTTTAGTGATGATTGTTAGCGATGGCCTTGACGCTGGTTCAAGCGATGAGCTTACCAGCGAGATGCAAATACTAAAAAAACGTTGTAGAAAAATTGTCTGGTTGAATCCTTTATTAGGCCATGATGGATATGAACCCGTCGCTGCTGGTATGGCTGCAGCGTTACCTTTTATTGATTTATTCGCACCGGCTAACAACCTCGAATCATTGGCTGCACTTGAAGGTGCGTTAACGAAAACTTGGTAGCACGCTAAGGAAAAATATCATGATTAATTCAGCTGAACTCGAACTAAAAGCACAAGAACTAACTCGACAAGGAAAGCATTTTGCTTTGGCGACAGTCGTTCGCTGTGAATCTCCCACATCAGCTAAGCCTGGGGCAAAAGCACTAGTGACGTTTGAAGGGGAAATTTTTGGCTGGATAGGAGGCGGTTGTGCCCAACCGGCGGTAATTAAGACTGTACAAAGCTGCATTAAATCAGGCCAGGCACAGCTTATTAGAGTCACGCCAACTGCTCAAACCACTTTAGAGGATTCTATAGTCAAATTTAACATGGCGTGCCACTCAGGCGGGACCTTAGATATATTTATAGAGCCAATTACTGTGAAACCGTTATTGTTAATTATAGGAGCCTCTCCGGTTGCCCAAGCCTTATCAAAGATAGCCTCAATGTCTGGGTTTGAGGTTACTGTTGTGGCACAAGGCACATTCAAAGCCCTTTTCTCCAGTGAAGTAACTGTGCTCGATAGCCTTGAAATACCAGATGGACATTTTAATCGTATGCCATATGTTGTTGTGTCTACCCAAGGAAAACGCGATGAAGCGGGTCTAAAAGCAGCGTTAAAAATTGCGTCGCCCTATACTGCACTGGTTGCCAGTTCAAAAAAAGCCAAGAAATTATTAGAAGCGGCGGGTAAGTTGAACGTGTCTTTAGAAGCAATCGACAATGTTCGTTACCCGGGAGGCATTGATATCAGAGCTAATACGCCAGAAGAGATCGCTGTTGCGTTATTAGCTGAGCTTATACAAGTTAAAAATAGTGGCCTTGAGGATATGTATACTCCGCCTGGCATTGAATATGATAGCGCTAAAACTGATGATGAGGTGATCCCTAAACCCGTTGAATCAAGCGGTTGCTGCTCATCCAAATGACTAAGATAATGCCTTTGAAACGATTGTCTTGTGTACTACTGGCAGCAGGGCTTTCCTCTAGAATGGGAGAGCAAAATAAGCTGTTACTCAATATTGAAGGGGAATCATTAGTTCGCAGAACGGCAAAGTTGTTGGTTGACTACGGACTTGAAGAGATTGTCGTGGTTGTCGGCCATGAAGCTAGCTTAGTTACAAATGAATTAAATGATCTGCCAGTGACCATAGTTGAAAATTGTAATTATCATGAAGGCCAAATGACGTCTGTCCATACTGGGATAAAAGTATTAACGAAACAAACAGATGGCATTATTATCTGCTTGTCTGATTTGGTATTACTGGAAAAGGCAGATTTACACGCTTTGCATTTAGCATTTGATGAATGCAAAACATCCATATTGGTTCCCCAATATTTAGGCGAAAGAGGCAATCCGATTATTTTAGCTCACTGTGAACGCCAAGCGATCCTTGACGGAGAGAAAAACCTGGGCTGCCGTAAGCTAATCCAAAAAAAACCTCAAGAAGTCACTGTATTTGAAGCAAATAACGATCACCTTACCTTTGATTTAGATACGCCAGAGGCACTTAATAATTTTAGGCAACGAATGTATCATAGAAAATATGATACCAAACAACCGCGTGATCGTATTTCATGACCGTAACGCATAAATAAATATATACTTAAATAGAGATAATTATGGCTCGTAGTATTTTCGATATCATGAATGATCTACAACAGAAACAAGTACCCTTTGCGGTAGCAACCGTTGTCGATACCTACGGTTCGGTTTCAGCAAAAACCTCCTCCAAAGCAATTATTGATGCTGAAGGTCGAGTAGTAACGGGTTGGATCGGCGGTGGTTGTGCTGAATCAAGCACGTGCGAAAAGGCCATGGAATGTATTAAAACGAATCAAACCGCTATGATGGATATTGACTTAAATGACGAAATGTTGGGGGTCGGAATGCCATGTGGAGGGGGGATGAAAGTCTACATAGAGCCTGTGTTACCAGAGCCTGCTTTATGGGTTATGGGACATGGCAAAGTAGCTGAAGTAATCTGTGCTATGGGCGATATGCTGAACTATCGAGTTATCGTAAATGACCTCGGAGCTACCAGGGATAAATTTCCTGCTGCCAAACAAATCATTACCGATGACCTGGATTATAGCCAGTTAACACCCAAGCAAACCGACTATGTAATAATTGCGACACAACATAAAGGTGACCATGAGTCGATTAAGCAAGCACTGAGCTGCGATGCTGGCTATATAGCGTTAATAGCCAGCCGTAAACGTGCAAGACTGGTATTGGATTATTTGCGCGAAGAAAACGTTAACGAAACCGAGATTAGTCGTGTTGTTGCTCCTTCAGGTTTAGACTTAGGTCCGCAAACACCAGAAGAAATTGCACTGTGTATTTTGAGTGAGATTACACTTTTACGTCGCAGTGGCACAGGCATGAGAAACCGCGATAAATTACTGGCGGAAGAGGCTGGTGCAACGGTCGCTACTATACACAAATTAAATAGACTGACGGCCAGTGAATAAGAAATGAGTACTATGCCATTGCCTAACAATAATATTAGCGCTCCCGGTCCGATTAACCCTGAACTTGTTAAGGCTCTTTTTCCAATATTCAGAAATAATCCATTAACACAAAATTTGAGTTATTTAGATAACGCCGCCACCACGCAAAAACCAGAGGTCGTCATGCAGGCAATGGATGATGCTATGCGACTATTTCACAGCCCGGTTAACCGTGGCTTTTATCCCTTGGCCGAACAAACAACTACGCGGTATGAACAAGCACGAGAACGACTCCAGCGTTTTATAGGCGCCGAAAATCAGGCATCGGTAATTTTCACTGCTTCAGCAACTGATAGCATTAACCAGGTAGCCCAAGGATTTCTACTGCCACGGTTAAAACCAGGTCAAAATGTCTGGGTGACCCGTATGGAACATCACGCGAACTATTTACCTTGGCAATATGTCTGTGAACAATCGGGCGCGAGTCTATGCATAATTGAGCTTACTGACACAGGTGAATTAGACCTCGAGCGATACCCTGAGATATTTTCTGACAGTACCGCCATGATTGCACTGACCCAAACATCCAATGTACTGGGTATTACCAATGATGTAAAAGCCATCTGTGAGCGCGCCAAGCAAAAAAATATCCCTGTTCTTATTGATGCCGCGCAGGCATTGGTAAGCAATATTATTAATGTGCGTGAGCTTGGCTGTGACTTTTTGGTGTTCTCTGCACATAAAATGTTTGGACCCAATGGTATTGGTCTACTGTACATTGCTCCAGAACAATTAAATGAGGTACAACCAGTAAGACTCGGAGGAGGAATGGTCGACTTTGCTGCCGATAGCCTCGCTGACACAATTTGGAGTGAAGCGCCGCATCGTTTTGAAGCTGGCTCGCCTAATTTTGTAGGAGCCATCGGCTTTGCATCGGCCTGTGACTTTGTCGAGTCATTGGGTCAAGCCAATATTAAGGCTCATATTACAGAACTGGCGACGTCTCTGTATCAAGCTCTATCCCATTATCCAAACCTGCACGTAGTGTCATCTGCCAGGCATTTATCTTCGGGTATTGTCAGTTTTTATCATGATGTCATTCATGCCCATGACCTGGCTCAAATTATGGGAGACTCAGGTGTTGCTGTTCGTGCAGGGCATCACTGCGCTCAACCATTATTAAGACACCTCGGCGTCAGCTCAACATTACGTATCAGTATTTCCGTTTACAACACTAACAATGATATTAACGCTGCGGTAAGTGCTCTAGAGTATGCCCAAAAGGTATTTTCCTAATGTCAGACACCCAGCTTTACAAGGCCCAGTTACTGGACCACTTCAAGAAGCCTCGTAATAAAGCGGTTGGTGAACTAACGACAATGCAGGTGGTTAAAAGAGGCTCTAATCCACGCTGTGGTGATGAAATCGAAGTCGGGTTTAGCCTCAAAGGCAATATCATCGAACCGATTCAATTTAGAGGTCGGGGTTGTTCCGTTTGTATCGCATCTGCCTCAATGATGACTGAAGCCATCATAGGACAGCCGACTGAGTATGCAAAAATAATGGCCACTGAAATGCAAAAATGGATAGCAGGGGAAGACGTTAATATCCCCCAGATGCTCAAACCTCTTGAAGCCGTTCGCCATCATCCTGCGCGAAAAAAATGCGTCATGCTCGCCTGGCATGCCTTAATTGAAGGCATGGAGGAAAGCAATGTCTAATACATCGGCATGCAAAGTGGTAAGTTATCAATGTGCGCACTGTAAGACGATCAGTCATGGAAAACCCGCTGAAACGGTTGTCATTGAAGACCAGGAGCTGACTATGTGCTGCCTTGGTTGTGTTTATGCGGCGGAAATGTTTTTTGATTTATATCATACAGGCTTGTATCCAAAAAAATCTTAGCGTATTAATTTCGATTTAAAGTTTGTTAGTAAAGCTATAGTCAAACAATCCATCGCCTTGATCGCCGTGGACCTGGATATTAAACGATACAACAATTCGATCTTTTTTACCGATATAGGGCATTGCCATATGTTTAAGGTGCGAGGGGAAAATACACAAAACCCCTTCTTCAGGCGGCGAGTCAAAACTATTGTCTTGTAAGTATAGATTGCCCGAATCCATATAGCCGCCGCCAATCACATCCATTTGGTGGCCATAAAATCGGGTGACACCATTGATTTCACCCAACTCTTTATTAGCAATACGAGTCTCTTCATCATCAACTTGTACATAATAAACCCCAGACCAAGCACAATTCCCATGATTATGCGTTTCATGAAATCCATGACCATTTTGGATTTGAAACCAAGCTCCAACCACATTCATTTGTAACTTTGTTGAGTGACTGAACTGCCAAAGTTTAGCGTTCACTTGAGTCGACATTTGAAATACCTGATCAGAAATAAATTTGAATAATGCGTTCAGTTCTGGATGATTGTATCGCATTAGTAAGTCATCACTACTGGAGTAACCATTAGACTTTAGGTTGTTATTATTATTTCGATGTTCAATAAAGAGTTTTATCAGAGCGTTATTAACTTGCTTGTGGTCGGCAAACTTGGTTCGCAGAAATGGAGTCGGCCACAATAGATGAAGATCTGGGTGCTCTGAATGATCGGTCATAACAATATCAATTTAATGTTTAATTCAGCATAGGATACTTAGCCACCATGGCAATGTCTAACGATGTGACACTATGATTTAAGCAAATAAAATAATGCAGGTATCTCTTCGCAAAATACCTGCGTAACTAGATTTTTTGATTCAAAGTACTGGCCTGGTGCATATTAAGGCTGTCTGTGATTGACCAGCACTTTAACTTCGCTGAGACACCATCGTTAAAAAACCAACACATTTAGATCAGTTTTCAGTATGTGGAGCTTTGTTGTTTTCGAGTATAAGAACAATAAAAATTATACCTATTCTTAGAGATCCGTATAACCAAACTGGCTTTGCTTCGAATTGTACTGTCTTGAGGCTCCCAAATTTATAGTTCATCATATTATCCTCCACGCCCTGGGCAATAGTGAAAATATTTTATCCTAATCTGCAGACTGCTATTGGAAAATCAAGCCGATGTTATTGGCGTTATCTAAAGACGAAAATACCTTATTTCTTGAATAATTTACGATACCCCAATCGCCTTTTCCCACATAGCGCTAGTGCCATACTATTAGAGTGACTTTGGCTGGAATATGGCGCTACCTGGTGATGAAATCCATCGATATATTGCTATCGCCAAACGACCGTCTGTTAGCACAAGAACTCCACATGGTTAAATCTAGTAAACACAACATATTGTTGTTGGTATATACCCAAAAAAATTGAAGTTGCAGCTAGGCGCCAAAGGAGCTCAGTCCCATGAGCTTAGACTTATAACAATTCGTATTAATAAGTACCCACTCAGAACACGTCCAGCAGTTTGAGCAAGGCGCCGTTATGCAGGAATAGCTATTTTCTTTCAAAGAGCGATATCGCATATAAAATACGCTGGTGCATTCCCTCTGGGCGAGTTTTAAATGGGCTTACTCCGCGTTGCCCGAATTCGAAAGAGCACCACTATTACTTCATTCAAGCGCCTTGATTAAGCCCATGTAAATTCTCGCCCAGCATCATTTACTAACACGGATTGTTATTACTAAGTGATTGGGGGGAGTGAGAGCAGCCAACAACGCTGTAGCTTCAAGGGTAACAGGTATAGTTAAGTGATAGTTATTGTAGGCATAAAGCTGTTTGGCAATGTTGAATTTAGTAGATGCCATGGTAGATGAAAATAACGTCTAGGCAGTCTTTTCATATACAAAAACGATGCTCATCAAATTGTCCTTGGCCGTTAGTCAGCTAGCCATTGAGTGTCAAAGACCAAAAGCATAAGGTTCAAACCGTGGCTTTTTTGTGACCTAATACGACAATATAGCCAATGAGTAACATGCCACTTAACGCGCCATATAGATGGGCTTCTATCGCTACGCTGGCATTGATAAGATCAGCAATTTCAGCACTGGCACCTGCATAATGTTCGTGGATGATTTTAACCCACACGGCGATTATTAATAACCAACCGCTGCGCCTTTGGTATTGAATGTCTTTAAACGCGCCCCACAGAAAAACACCATGCAGTGCCCCTGATAAACCTACGTACCAATCCAGGCGCGGTGCAAAAAAATAGACTCCTATGCTACTGCCCAGGGCGCAAAATGCGAACAGCAACAGATACTGTTTGCTGCGGTAATACTCACCATGTAGAGCCCACAACAGAAGTAGCCCGGCAAGGTTGAGTAATAGATGATTTAGATTGGTATGCAAAAAATTAGCCGTGAGTAAACGCCACCACTGATGTTTGGCGAGTTGACTTCGGTCGAAAGCGAGCCACTGACTGCTGGTCGGTTCAAAAAAATACAACAGGGTACATAAAACAACAATACACAAGGGGCCAAGAATATGTGTTTTTTGTATGGGCAGGTTAAGCATGGAAATAATAATTTAGATTTTTCGATTCACTGTTTAATATCTTACCATTAGACAGATGAAAAACGTCAGTGCTTATTGTGTTGATCATACGTGAGTCAGAAAAAGTAACGATAATAGTTGGTCCCCGTTTTTGACCCTGGATGGGTATTAAGGTGCTAACGGCCAAAAATAAGTGCAGGGGCATGATCTATGACTACCGGTCAATTATTCTAGGGTGACTTCGTCTACTTTCCATTTTTTGTTGATACGAACCATTTTAATCCTGCGTAAATCTTTCACCTTCTCACCATTAAGCGTACCTTCGAAAAATAAGCTAACGCTGGCCTTTTGGGCAAATTCATTGCGCCCGGCATTGCCTGCAGACGTTTTGATTTCTACTGTGTCAAAGGCCATGTTTAATACATGTCGCTGGACATTGCGGTTGATTCGATAAGACTGCACCAGTCGCGCCATTTTGGGGCTGGCGTACTCAAGGGTTCTGTGGATAGTGGGATCGTTATAAATGTGTTCAAAAAATTGTAGTGCGGCGTACTCTGGAGTATTGCTATCCATCGTGCCATATCTACCCGAACCCTGGGCTGAGTTGTCGCCGCCGCAGCTATATATAAGCAAGCTCAGGAGCAAGCAAAAAAGGGTTTTGGTATGACGCGAAATGGACATGCAGGGTATCTTTATAAAAAACAAGAAAAAAGGAAGTTTACCTTTGTTGTCCTTAAAAAGTAAAGGGAGACGGTCGCCTCCCTTTTTAGAGCAAAATAATCAGACTATTACACTTCATCAGATTCGTTTTTTAGAGCAAAATAATCAGACTATTACACTTCATCAGATTCGTTTTTTAGAGCAAAATAATCAGACTATTACACTTCATCAGATTCGTTTTTTAGAGTAAAAATAATCAGATTATTGAACTTCATCTGAATCGCTGAATTCACCTGCGAACAGGGGGCTGCTTAAATAACGCTCTGCGGCACTGGCTAAAATCACTACGACGATTTTATCAGCGTTTTCCGGCTTTTCTGCCCAGCGTTTGGCGGCTACAACTGCGGCCCCAGAAGAAATACCGACTAATATGCCTTCTTCTTTCATCAGGCGATGGGCCATTGCCATGCATTCGTCATTTGTGACTTGCTCAACCGCATCGACCATATCCAAATCCAGATTACCTGGAATGAAACCTGCGCCTATGCCCTGGATTTTATGTGGACCAGGAGTGAGCTCCAGTCCGGCTTTTGCCTGAGTGATCACTGGGGAGTCGCTTGGTTCAACAGCTACCGAGATAATAGCTTTACCCTGAGTCTGTTTAATATAACGGCTGACACCTGTAAGTGTTCCGCCTGTGCCGACACCGGCCACGAAAATATCAACTTTACCGTCTGTATCATTCCAAATCTCAGGTCCTGTGGTTTTTTCGTGAATTTCAGGGTTGGCGGGATTTTCGAATTGCATCAGAGGGACGTATTTGTCCGGGTCAGTAGCAACGATTTCTTCTGCAGCAGCAATGGCGCCTTTCATGCCTTTGGCTGCTTCGGTTAATACCAGCTTAGCACCTAAGGCCTTGAGTAATTTACGGCGTTCCAAACTCATAGAACTGGGCATGGTCAGTGTGATCGCATAACCCCGAGAAGCGGCGACAAAGGCTAAAGCAATACCGGTGTTGCCGCTGGTAGCTTCGATGAGTTCGTTGCCTTTATTGAGTATACCGCGTTTCTCAGCATCCCAAATCATATTAGCACCAATACGGCATTTGACACTGAAACTTGGGTTGCGTGCCTCTATCTTGGCATATACATTACCACCGGTTACACGGTTTAATTTAACCAGTGGGGTTTTGCCAATGGCTAATGAATTGTCGTCATAAACTTGCATAAGATTTCCTTCCTGAAGGTTTATAGGTGCCATTTATCTGCTAGCTGTGAATATTGCTTGGCATTGTTGTGTATTATTAGTTAGCACTTCTGCAACTGATACCAATTTGGTATTAACCAACTAGGGTACGGGAAAGTGAGCAAATTCAAAGTGCTTTTTCGCTATTTCATATGGAAATAGTTCACACTCAAAAATAATCATTGGTAAATTGACCGTTTTAATCATTTAGTGATGTGCTGCAAACACCCTTTTGTCCTAAGTTAGCCCGATTAGTGCAATTTAATATTAGCCGTTATTTTTTCCTTGCCGGGAGAAAACAACATCTTACAATAAAATAAATGAATTGAGGTCTTGATGTCTTTTAAAGGAACAACAGATTACATTGCCAGTACCGAGCTGCAACTTGCCGTGAACGCAGCTATCACCCTTGAACGCCCTTTATTGATAAAAGGTGAGCCAGGTACGGGCAAAACCATGCTGGCTGAAGAGCTGGCTAAAAGCATGGGCACAGAGCTTATTCAGTGGCATATCAAATCAACAACTAAAGCTCAGCAAGGCTTGTATGAATACGATGCCGTTTCCCGCTTGCGCGACTCGCAGCTGGGGGATGAAAAAGTACACGATATCAGCAACTATATTATTAAGGGCAAACTATGGCAGGCCTTTGAGGCCGGTCAGCGGCCGGTATTGCTGATAGACGAGATAGATAAGGCAGATATAGAGTTTCCTAACGACTTGCTGCAGGAACTGGATAAAATGGAATTTTTCGTTTATGAAACCCGTCAGACGATTAAAGCCGCTCAGCGTCCAGTGATGATCATTACCTCTAACAATGAGAAAGAATTGCCCGATGCCTTTTTACGTCGCTGTTTTTTCCATTACATTCAGTTTCCCAATGAAGGAGAAATGCGTCAGATAGTGGATGTGCATTTTCCCAATATAAAGAAAGATTTACTTAATCAGGCCTTACAATCCTTTTTTGATCTCCGTGACGTGCCGGGTCTTAAAAAGAAACCCTCCACCTCAGAACTGCTTGATTGGCTAAAATTGCTGGTAGCGGAAGATATTTCTCCTGAAGCTCTGCATAATAAAAACGGTAAGCAAACAATCCCGCCTTTGTACGGAGCGTTATTGAAAAACGAACAGGATATCCACTTGTTTGAAAAACTGGTCTTCATGGCGCGTCGCTAATGCTGGTCGATTTTTTCTTTAAACTGCGTGCCTATAAGGTCAACACCAGCCTCAGTGAATTATTGGATTTACTTAAAGCTCTGGAGTTGGGTGTAGTATTTGCCAATTTGGAGGATTTTTATTTTTTAGCCCGTCTATGTATGGTCAAAGACGAAAGTCAGTATGATAATTTTGATCGCGCCTTTGCCGATTATTTTGACGGGGTGCAAAGTATTGATTTGTTTGGCCAGGATATCCCCGATGAATGGTTACGCAAGGAAATTGAACGTCACTTTAGTGACGAAGAAAAAGCAAAAATCAAGGCATTAGGCGGCCTGGATGAATTGCTTAAAACCCTTAAGGAGCGCCTGGCCGAACAGGAGAAACGTCATCAAGGGGGAAGCAAGTGGGTAGGCACAGGCGGTACGTCGCCATTTGGTGCTAACGGATACAATCCTCAGGGGATCAGAATTGGGCAGGACGGCAATCGCAATTTTTCTGCAGCCAAAGTATGGGAGAAGCGGGAGTTTAAAAATCTGTCGGGGGATGTGGAACTCGGTACCCGTAATCTCAAAGTGGCTTTGCGCAAGCTGCGTAAATTTGCCCGAACCGGGGCCAGTGATGAACTGGATATGCCAGGGACCATAGCAGGTACGGCAAAAAACGCCGGGCTACTCGATATTCGTATGATGCCTCAAAGACATAACAGTATAAAAGTACTGATTTTTTTCGATGTTGGCGGATCTATGGACTCCCACATAAAAGTATGTGAGGAATTATTTTCCGCGGTGCACACAGAGTTCAAACATTTGGAATATTTTTATTTTCATAATTGTGTTTACGAAGGCGTATGGCGAAATAACAAAAGGCGGGATAAGGAAGTCATACCGGTTTGGGATGTAGTGCATAAATACGGTGCCGATTATAAGCTGATCTTTGTTGGCGATGCCACTATGGGACCCTATGAAATAACCTATCCCGGGGGCAGTGTAGAGCACTGGAATGAAGAGCCCGGTGCACAATGGATGCAGCGACTGTTAACGCATTTTAAACAGGCTATCTGGCTCAATCCCCAGCAGGGGCAGTACTGGGATTATTATGCTTCTATCGGCATTATTGAACAATTGATGGATAAACGCATGTTTCCTTTAACACTCGATGGTATCGGTGAAGGGATTAAGGCGTTAAACAAAAAGTGAAAAGTCAAAATGGGTAACAGTATAGACAACCAAGCAAACGAGGGGGCTCACAAGACGGGCTAAGCAACAAAGAAACGGGAAAAAAAGTGACGCCTTACGTATTTCATGTGCCCCCGCACTATTTTGCCCACCTTTGGCCAAACCGATAAGAAGGGTCTGGCGCGGTGCCTTAATATTGCCTGGGAGGGAATACATAGTCAGGCCAGCCGTTTTCTGTTGGCGACCAAAGCCCTGGAACTGTAGAAAGTAGTCATATATGTATAGCCGATTTGAACCTTACACAAGGCCTAGCACTAATTGGAATGGGCTTAAAAGCAAGACTATACCACAACCCATAGGTATTGGAGTTGCTAGGCGGCAAAGGAATTCAGCCCCATGAGCATAGACCGACGAAGTGATTGGGGTGAGTGAGATAAGCGAACAACGCTTCAATTGCAAGGGCGACGGGTATATAACCAAAAACATTTGCAGCGGCTCAATTTCTACAAACCTTTACCTGCCATAAAACCACGGAAAATGAAGGGTTTTCGGAGATCTCTGCATTTGACAGGATGATATTTTCTGCCCCTGATAATCAAGATGCTGCAATAACAGTTGAAAGATTAGGGCAATAAAACCAAACTAGCTTGTTTGCGCGACAAGCTAGCCAGTATTGAACCAGCCCAAAAGGCCAAGTATCAGATAAACTCACGTTAACCACCTGGGCCCAGGGATTCCCCGTGAATATGGGCTTGGTGTTAGCTAAGCCGCAGTTTATTTTAGTGACTTTAGCACTAAGTGGCGAGTACAAACACGGGATAAAGGCTTGTTAGGCAACCAAGTGATTAAACCCGATAAAAGTACTGAGAATTTGTCCGAGAGCTATGCTCGTTAAAGTATCGGCGTGGCAACAGGCTTGGTGGGGTTTATCCAGATATATTGTGTTTTTAATCGCCAGGCCATGCAGGATAAAATTTCAGAAACGCTGGTGATAGACTGATGCTGGGAAAAAGTCGCTTTTATGCAATATGAACAGGTGGAATAATA
>JBKEFM010000070.1:0-18728 GCA_046709505.1 Paraglaciecola sp.
AGCCATTTCGTATCGACCGTCCCTTGTAACCGACCCAAAGCCATTGGTGTTGCGGCTAGGCGGAAAAGGCACTCAGCCCCATTAGCTTAGATGGTCTAAGTGCAACTCGGTTGGCGCAACGCGGTTGGCGCAACGCGGTTGCCGATAGGGGAGAGTGAGAGCAGTCAACAACGCTGCAGCTCCAAGGGAGACGGGTATATATCTGCCGATAGCAAATAAATCAATATAAAAAGAATAATAAAAAGAATAGTAAAATGACAAAAAGTTTTCCGAATTATCAGTTAAAAAGTGGATGGAATGCGCTACTGCCTGCACGTGAAGTGCAGCCTGCGTTGCGTGAAAAAATTGTGGCAGACGTAGTCATAATAGGCGCCGGGTTTACCGGCCTGGCCTGTGCAAAGCGTTGGCAGCAACTGTCTCCTAATGCTCGGGTTGTGGTTATTGACGCCAGTGAGGTTGGGGAAGGTAACCCGGGACGAAATTCTGGTTTTTTGCTGGATGTTTCCTTAGCCGAAGATGCTAAGCCAGGTAATATGCAGCGGATGCTGGAGTGTAATCGACTGACCCAACAGGCCATGCAATCTATTGTGCGTGATGTTGAGGCGTCTGGGCAGGCGGTTGACTTACATCGAGCGGGTACCTATCGCGCAGCGGCGAGTAAGGCGGGTATTAAATCTCTGGAAAACTACAAATTATTCCTCGAAGGGTCTGGACTACCTTATCGGCAGCTGGATCAGGCGAGCCTGGAAAAAGAGCTCGGTACCCGCTTTTTTAAGTCCGGCTTGTATTCACCGGATTGTTATCTTGCCCAACCAGCGTCTGTTATTCGCGCTATTCACCAACAATTACCAGACTGCGTGACGGTGTATGAGAATACCCCGGCATTGACAATCAACAAAACAGGTAGCAACTGGGTGGTCAATACGCCTGAAGGTGAATTGACCTGTTCGCAATTAGTGCTAGCCAATAATTCTTTCGCCAAAAATCTGGGCATTAACCGTTCGCGCCTGGTGGGTGTTTATACTTATGCGGGATTAACGCCCAGATTGCCTGACGCTTTACTGGATACGCTCGGCAGCAACCCTAACTGGGGTTTGCTTCCTGCACACCGCCTTGGCAGTACCTTACGGCGCACGGCAGATGGCAGGCTGTTAGTACGCTCACTGCACAGCTATGAACAAGAAAGTGCCGGAGTGAAAGTTCGCCAGCAGTTACAGGACAGGATGTGGCGCCGTTTTCCCCAGCTCACAGGTCAAGATTTTGAGCACGTCTGGGGTGGTGCTGTTGGGGTTACCTACAACGGTGCGCCAGTCTGGGGTAAACAAGCGCCTAGTCTTTATGCTTCCACGGGTTGTAATGGCGGTGGCACAGTTAAAGGCACCATGTTAGGTGCAACCCTGGCGGATCTTGCCCATGGAAATAAGGTGCCTGACATTGCCTCTCTATTTGGTTCAGCATCCTGGATGCCACCGGATCCCTTGCGCAGTATTGGCTTTCATTTGACTGCCGCTTTAGAAAGTTGGCAGGGCAGACAGGAGCGGTAATTACCGTTATAGACCTCAGTGGACTCCTTCTGCTGTTTCACTCCCTTGAGTTTTAATTGGAAATTATTATGGAAGTTACAGATTATATTGGCCCCTTGTCATTAGTGCCTGCCGGGGTCGCGGTTATATTGGCTTTTACCACGCGTAATACCGTGTTCTCGTTGGCAGTAGCCTGTCTTGTGGGGGTGCTGGTAGCAGGCGAGGGAATACTGGGATTTCCCAAGTTGTTGGTGGGAGCATTAGGGACCGAGAGCTTTTCATGGATTTTGTTGTTGGAGTTTTTCATCGGCATACTGCTGGCCTTTTTTCAGCGTACTGGTGCGATAGCTAATTTTTCCCTTTTCATTGAGAAAAGGAAGATGAATCGCAAGCGTGTTCAGTTAATCTCATGGTTTATGGGCATGTTTGTATATTTTAGTGATTATTTTAGCCCGTTGTTTGTGGGCTCTACTATGCGTGGCCTGTCGGATCGCTACAAAATATCCAGAGAAAAACTGGCCTATATTTGCGACTCTACGTCTGCCCCTATCAGTATTCTGGTGCCTTTTACCGGTTGGGCGGTGTTTGTTGCCGGGCTGACAATAGGCATGGGGCCGGTTGCTGATGCCGGTGACGGTATGCTCTTTTTCATGGCTGCTATCCCTTACAATATTTACCCGATACTCACGGTTATTATGGTGGGCTTGATCGCCTCAGGTACCATTCCTGATTTTGGCCCGATGAAAACCGCTGAGCGTCGTGCCATGGAAGAGGGCAAGCCTGTGCGCGATGGCGGACAGCCCCTTATGGCTGATGAGCTGACAGGCATAAAGCCAATTAAAGGGATCCGCACCAGTCTTTTTTGGAATTTTGTGTTCCCTGTATTTTTAGTTATCAGCTTTGCCTTGATTTCGGTCATCTTGACCTCCAGCGCCAAACCCCTTGAGGCCTTTATGTTGGCGGTCTTTGCCTTGGGGATCATTATGCGTATCCAGGGGGTGCCTCTGGAAGAGATCACATCAACTGCGATGTCGGGTATTAAGGGCATTATGCCGGCGGTGGTGATCTTAGCTTTTGCCTATGCCCTTAATGATCTCTCTGCTGCGCTTAATACGGCCGATTATATCGTTTCGGTGACACAAGCCTGGCTCACACCCTCTGTTTTACCGGTACTGGTGTTTATTATTTCTGGTCTTGTTGCCTTTTCTACCGGCAGCTCATGGGGTACCTACGCCATTATGATCCCCATATCTGTGCCGCTGGCGTTTAGTTTTTCCGGCGATGAGCTTTCGACCTTGGTCTACGCAACACTGGCGGCTACCGCTGGTGGTGGTGTATTTGGGGACCACTGCTCCCCCTTGTCTGATACATCAATTTTAGCTTCCACTGGCGCCGCATCGGATCATATAGACCATGTGAAAACGCAGCTCCCTTACTCGCTATTGACTGGTGTGATAAGTGTGTTGGCTTATCTGTGGATGGGCATGTCGTTATAAATCAGGTTGTGGCACGTGCTTTAATTTATCCCTGGTGCTAAGGAAAGCAGACACAAGGATGTGTCTGCCCAATACCCTGTTATGAGAGCAACAATACTCAATCAGCAGTATACAAAATAACAACGTTTTACCGGCCAAAAATCAAGCATCTTAGCTAAATTTTCCCCGTAGTATGGCAAAGTTAAAGGGGGTGAGGAGGCACCCTCCGAATTGCATTTCTGTTATGCTGGTGTTATCAACATTCGCTCACAGCTGTAGATTATGCCGTTTCGTATCAAATCAATGATCCCCTTTTGTTTTGCCTTGCTGATGATGGGCTGCAATGACACGCCGCCGGTATTTTTGGCCCACTACCCGCAAATCGATATATTGATTGAAGGCGGACGGGTACTGGATGGTCTGGGTAATGAGGCTACCGCAGCGGATGTGGTGATCGTCGGCGATACGATAGTGTACGTTGGCGAGACTCACTTCAGCGCCAGCGATCGCGATACCCGAGTCAAGCAATATATCGATGCTACTGGCAGAATAGTCAGTCCGGGGTTTATCGACCTGCATTCCCACGGTGATCCCATTGAAACACCAGCATTTGAAAACTTTCTGGCGATGGGGGTAACCACAATCACCCTGGGTCAGGATGGTGAAAGCCCGGAAACAGCAGATCTGGCGGCCTGGCTCGACAACGTGGCTACACAACGTATAGGCACGAACCTAGCTATGTTTGTCGGTCACGGTACTTTACGTACCGTTAGTGGCATCGATCGTATGGCCATTCCATCGACCCAAGATATGGCGAATATGCTGACATTGTTGAATGATACCCTGGCTTATACCTTTGGCATGAGTACGGGCCTTGAATACAATCCGGGCCTTAATGCCCAGGCTAGCGAGATGCAGGCCCTGGCAAAAGTAGTAGGTGAGCGTGATCGCATGATCATGAGCCATATGCGCAACGAAGATGATGACAAGCTCAAGGCCTCAATCGATGAGCTGTTGGCCCAAGGTAAATTTGCCAGAGTGCATATCGCCCATCTTAAATCTGTTTATGGCAAGGGCAGTGAGAGGGCCGACGAAATCCTGACATGGTTGGCAGAGGCACGGGAGTCGGGGATTGAAGTCACCGCTGATATTTATCCTTATAATGCCAGTTATGCAGGCGTCGCTCTGCTTTTTCCCGTTTGGGCCAAATCAGCGGAACAATTTCAGCTGGCTAAATCTGAGCGCCGAGCGGAGCTAGAAGAATATTTGCGAAATAGAATTACTCGCAGAAATGGGCCCGAGGCTACTCTGATGGGTACAGATCCTTATACGGGCAAGACCCTGGCAGATTTATCCCGGGAAATGGAGATGCCATTTGAGCAGGTACTGATCGATGTTATCGGGCCTCAGGGGGCGGCGGGGGCCTATTTTGTGATGAATGATGCATTACAAAGCACACTGCTGGCTGATCCCAATGTATCCATATGCTCCGATGGTCGCCCGACAGGATTTCACCCCCGTGGCCATGGCACCTTTGCCAAAATTATTGAAGAGTACGTGAACAAGCGTCATCTGTTATCACTGACGCAAGCCGTGCGTAAAATGACGTCTCAGCCCGCCGCTATTCTTGGACTGGAGGATCGTGGTGTGGTCGCGGTTGATAAAAAGGCCGATCTGTTGATCTTTAACCCCAAGCATATCAAAGCCACCGCAACCTATCCTCAGCCACTGCAACTGGCAAAAGGCTTTGATGTGGTGATCGTTAATGGTCATGTGGCGCGTCAGGATGACAAGCTTGCACCAACCCTGTCCGGACGGGTGCTTAAGCCCTAAGAGACCGGTATCCGTGGTTGGCTTCAGGGACAAAGCACCGGGCGCGTTTAGATGGCAGTTGATCGATAACGTTTTAATTTGTCAATAGTGTAACAATCTGTTGAAGTACGAGCATATTAAAGTTTGACATTTGAAACTCGCGCAATTATATCAAAGCCGCTTTTGGACGGGTATATAGTCGTTGATTTTTTGATAAGTCAGCGTCTCTGACTTATCGGTGTCCCGCAGATTGATTCAGGTCGACGGTGATCGTCCTGCTAGTCCGTAGCATGGGCTTGTTATGCTGCTGGAAAATTGCTCAGTTGGAACCAAAAAACGCTGCATGAGGAATTGCTGTGCCTGTCTCTCCGTGCGGCCATGACTCACGGTAAAACGAAAGGCCGGCTCTGGGAAATTCTTTTGAACCGAATCTTTCGTCCAATGACAATTCTCCAGTTTCCACATTAAAATCAAGCATTAGCACCGTATTGGTGAGCGATGGCCCGGAAGATGTGACGACGACTCGCGATTTTTTGGGATCGGCAGCTGCCCAATGAGGCTGATACCCTGGAGTTGCGAATCGGCTGACTTCTTTGATATCTGCCGGATTACTCATGTCCAGAACAATGACTGTTTCTCCGACGGTCACCGGAAGAATGTAGTAATGCCCTATCACCGCAGGCACTGCGCACCCAGCGAGCTCGGGATAGTTCAGCACGAGTTCAATGTTGGGTTCTTCAGTATCAATATCACTGATCCGGTATAAACCGCACATTAGGGTATTCATCAGCACCGAACCGTCTGACATCACACGACTTTCGAACGGTTGTGCCTCTGCCGGATATTGTTCAGCATCACAAATGACACCGATACCTAAAACACATTCAGGACTGGCAACAGCAGCCACTCTGGGGACCCGCAGTGTTTTGAGAAGATTTAAGTCTGACAAACTCCAAATCTGAACAATATCTGCTGCCTGTTCTGTGAATATATTCATGGTCCGACCGGTAGTCACAACTCGGTCCAACTCGGGAATAGCCTCGACCGCGTATGGGCGGATGACCTCTCCCTCAAAGGCAGGGTCCTTGGCACTTGCGATATCAATCAAAGTCGCTGAGGAATCAAATCTAGCAAGTCCACCTGGATTACCTACTTCGCTCCCGTTTCCATATTGAAGGGTTGCCAGTAACGTTCCATCATCTAACCTGAGGAAACTATGTGGATATTTGAAGTTATCTAGTTGGCCCAATTCGCCTTTGAGTTCGGGAGATCGAGGATCGGAAAGATCAAACAGGAACGTCCGACCTGAATCGTAGCCATTAGCAAAGAGCAGGGCTCCTCTGGGGGCTACAGGTTCGGCATGATGAGGATTCGTGCCAGCGACACCTATAGGTGTGGTCGTAATCACGTTTCCATACGTCGTGCTTTTCGGATCGGAATCGATGACAGCTAAAAAATCAGTGTCACCTTCATTCAAATCTTCGTCTCCGGCCCACACATATAGAAGAGGTGACTCAATATCACCATGCGCGACCTCTAAATCCGGATTGGTTTGTCGTGGCTCGCAGCCTCCCAAAAGACTTGCAGCTATGAGCAAGAATGATAAATTTGCTAACTTCATAAAAGTAATTCCCAGTTGAGTAGTTTTGTAAAATTGAGTCACCGTAGCAGGTAGTGAGTGTAAGTAAAAATTAAAGGTCATTTTTCATCCCCATGCAGGCATGGTACCGCTGCCAAAATTATTCAAGAGTACGTGAACAAGGGGCATTTTTTTTCACTGCCCGAAGCGGTGCGTAAAATAACGTCCCAGCCTGCGGGTATTCTTGGGCTGAAAGATCGTGGTGTTGTTGCGGCGAGCAAAAAGGCCGATCTCTTGATCTTCAACCCCGAGAATATCAAGGCCACCGCAAAGTATCCTCAGCCACTGCAACGGGCAAAAGGCAAAAGGCTTTGATGTGGTGATAGTCAATGGTCAGATAGCGCGTCAGGATGACAAGCTTGCACCAACCCTGTCCGGATCGGTGCTTAAGCCCTGAAGTAATACTGCCCGTATGTGCTAGGAAGGTTTATGGTGACGACGAATAGGCCGCAAAGGGCAAATAGCCCTGGCTGAATATAGTCTCGTGAAGGGGCAAGATGCCTTTCCAACATAAGAAGGCTGTGTCAGTCAGTATACTGTTAACAGAGCGTGACATAGCAATTGAGGATCTTATCGACGAGGATTAAACCGTCGATAGTGGGGGGAAAACACTATTTATAGCGCAATGTACCCTCATGAGGCTCAATATCTACCGAGCGCACAGTGTTAACTTCATAGCTTGGTGACTCAACGGATGATACCGTTACAAAATCAGCATGAGCGCCATCATGATTAATTTCCAGGCGTATAAATCCGCGATAGCGACCGTCGGTCCATACTACCTCAGGGTTTTGCAGGGCATTTTGTTCATCGTAATGTTTGAGCCCTTCGTTACCCAGTTGCAACAGTGAACGGGGTGAGGTCACGCCAGTGGCGCCAAGTTCAACACCCATTGCGTGTCCTGTGGCATCATAGAGTTCGTTTTGCCAGTAGCTGTGACTATCGCCGGAGATGACCAGCAGATCTTGTGCGCCTGCCTCTTTGCTGATCTGGTAGAAGTCTTCTCTGGCAGCGGGGTAACCATTCCAAGAGTCTAGATCCACGGGTAAGCCCAGGCTGCCAAGATGGGTTAGACTATCCAACCTTTTTAGGGCATCGCCCGTTAGCGTTTCTCTGAAACTGGCAGAGACCGGATCACTCAGATCAGGTGCCCTGCGTTTACCAATAACAGAGGAACTGCCGATCACCCGCCAACGGCGATGGGCGCTGACAGACTCAGTCATTTGTTCTGTCAGGAACTGTTCCATCTCACCAGATAATAGCTTGCGATCGGGCGCGCCAACAACGTCATTAATAAATGTCTGGGCGTCATCTTTGTTTTTGATCTCTCCCAGATAATCATCAGTGTCAATCTGCTGACTTCTGCCGGTGTGACGGGTTTCCAGCGTGATCAGGCTCAGCAGATCACCAAACTTGTAGTGGCGCCAGTAATCTTGCTGGCTACCGCCACTGACCGGGTCGCGTATGGGCAACCACTCATAGTAGGCTTGCAACGAATCAGCCCGGCGCTTGTCCCAATTTCCTTCACCTTGCTGGTGATTCTCGGCACCACCCATCCAGGGATTGTTAGCCGATTCATGATCATCCCAGATTACAATCATGGGATGGCGGGCATGCATCGCTTGTGCGCTCACATCTGTTTTATATTGCCCATGGCGCTGTCGATAATCGGCCAGTGTCACGATTTCATGTGTAGGCTGGTGGTTACGACCGATGCGCTTACCGGTTTCGCCGCCGTAGCCATCCTGGCCGTACTCATAGATATAATCACCTAAGTGCACAACCACATCCACAGCCGAATCGTTAGCAATCACGTCATAGGCATTAAAATAGCCAAAGGGATAGTTTGAACAGGTGGCAACGGCCAGCACCAGAGAGTCTACATGACCCACAGGCAGAGTTTTGGTCTGTCCTACGACAGATAGTTCGCCATCAAGGTCAAACTGGTAAAAGTAAGACTCACCGGGCTGCAGATTTTCAACGACCACTTTGACCGTATAATCACGACTGGCGCCCGTTATAAATTGGCCCTGGGCTTTGATGGTTTGCATATGACGGTCGGTGGCCACTCGCCAGGTAATCGCAGTCTTTTTGTTAGCGTTGCTGACCCGGGTCCAGATAACCACACTGGTGGTATCCGGGTCGCCGCTGGCAATGCCGTGTTGGTAGGTGGCAGTCATGTCAGGGGAAGGGTGCATCTTACCAAAAGCGGATGCCTTACCGAAGGTTGCTCCAAGCAACACTACGGATGAGGCACCGATAAGCGCTTCTCTGCGGGTGAATTTTTTATTCATTATTGTACCATCGCTAACATACAGCTTCTCGCTTCAGAAGGAGAATTTTTAATCGGCGTAAACAGTAGCATAAGCAAAGGCTAATGGCGTTACTCACACCTTTAAAAAAACTGAGTATTACCTTACTCTAAGCTTGTGTGCTGGGCTGTTTGGTCTCATTTTTTGCTAAAGGACCTTATAAATTCAGCTTAATCCCTTCTGATGCAATATTGAACCCTTGCGCTTTAACATATTGGCTTTCATCACTGGTGAGATCGAGCAGCGGGTTGGTATGATTCATGTGAATAAACCACACCTTATTTTTTTCGGTTTGACTGATTTTTGCTAACGTTGCCATTGTCTCGCTAACAAAAGGGTGAGGGATTTTTGACATATCCCGGCCAGGTAATTCGCCGTCAGCATAAAAAGTAGCATCAATTAAGGCGTAATCCACTGCGGCAATTTCCTCCGCTAAACTGACTTTCCATTGAGACCATTTATTGATATCAGGAATGAATATGGCTGATTTATCAGGGCCGATTATTTTAAAGCCAACGGTTTCGGAATACTCATCTCTATGAGGAACCAAAAAAGGGATCACCTTGAGTGATGCAAGCACGACAGCAGATTGATTTTGTAAAGGCTTTAACAGGATATTTTTATACTTAACCAATTGCTGCCACGGGCCATTTTGTTGTAAAAATGCCGTCATTCTGGGCATGGCATATACGGGAATATTTTTGGCGCCTGCCGCTTCATGGCCTAAAAACATCAGGCCAGTATAATGACCAATATGGGCATGGGTAAGAAAAATACCATCTAGTGTGTATTGTTCAGATGGTGCCTGTTTTTCCAGCTGGTAAAGTTGGTGTGGTAAGTTGGGGGTGGCTTCAAAAAGATACTTTTTTTTATCTTCTGGACTCACTAAGCCCAGTGACACCGCGCCTCTTTTTAATAGGGGGTTTTCCCAGCCTGGCATGCAATGTGTTTGATAACAGGCCGTTTGCGGATAGCCAGCATCCTGAGCAACGCCCAGTATTAACAGGTAGGGGGATTGTTCATCAGCAAATAAATTGATACTGGTAAATAGTAAAATAATAAAGCATATTTTTTTCATAATCTTCATCGGTGGTGCTTACCACCCACTCCTTTACGTAAAGTAATATTCATTATGCGATTATGCATCAATAGCCGGTAAATTATCAGTAGAAATCAGGTATGAAAAGGTCATTCAGTCAGGCGCTACAGGCAAAAAAAAACCAACACCTGAGTGTTGGTTTTTTTATAGAACGTATTTAATGTTCTTATCCAAGTTTTACTCTTTACGCGTAAAACCCTAATTTATTCACACAGAATAAATTAATAGTGATAAGAAACTTTTGCGTAGTAGAAGCGACCATTAAATCCATAAGGGGTAGTAGATGAATAAGTACGACCACTTGCAGATCCGGGAACGCCAGGTACACGAGGGCCATTTTCATCAGTCAGGTTATTGATACCTACAGCAAAACCAACTGAATCATTCATGTCATAAGCCACCTCTGTATCTAGCAGCCATGCGGTAGGTCCATCAACATCTGGGCCATACTGCTGCCATGTACCGTAATGGTTAATTCTACCCATCAGTCTCAATTTATCGGCCTGATAAGTGGTGGTAAATGATCCTCTGGACTTAGGCAGACCATTCTCTAAACGACCTATCTTAGTCTCGTTGACGTTATTACCGGCAAAATCAACCGTTGTTTTAGTGTAGTTATAAGCTAGGGCATAGCTCATATCACCATTAAACATGTCGTTTGAGTAGCTGGCGACCAGATCAACACCTTCTGTTGTGGTATCAAAATCGTTGGTAAAGAACTTCACTGACGTTAGACCAATGGCATCGGTAATGCCTAAGGAAGTCAATTCAGCACGATCGGCATCGGTTAACGTAATGGGAGACGTTTGGCTGATCCGGTCAGTCACTTCGATATTAAAATAATCAACTGTTAGGAAAAAATCCCCTGTTTCATAAATCGCACCGAGGGTATAACTGGTGGATTCTTCAGGTGTTAACGACACGCCACCAAATTTTTGCGATACAGCATTGGTAGGAGGTAAAGTCGCAATATCAATCAATTCTCCATTTACAGACTGGGTCTGTACACTTCGAACACTACTTTGGCCTATGGTAGGCGCCCGAAAACCGGTACTGACAGAGCCACGAAATTTAAATTCATCAGATACTTCGTACATACCTGTCAATTTCCAATCGAAGGTTGAACCAAAGTCACTAAAATCTTCATATCGCATGGCCAGTCCAACTAAAAGGTCGTCTGTGACATCTTTTTCGATATCGACGTATATACCTTTACTGGTTCTTGAAGCCGTACCGGCATCTGCAGGTTTAAACCCCGGGAAACCATTTGAACCAATACTAAAGCCCTGGTCAACAAGAGGACCTAATTTCCAGGACGCTTCATCACCCGCGGTAATGGTGAAGGATTCTTGTCTCAGTTCAGCACCATAAGAGACAATGAATGAGTCAAAGTCTGTTGAGAAATCAGCATTTAATGATTTTTCTAACTGAGAATAAGCGCCAGGCGTAAACTCTGTAGGGGTAGCTGGCCCTAAAGACGAGTTAACAGTATTTGAAATGCGGAATTCTGTTGAGTGTTCACCCACCGTACCGCTAAAGTCATAGGACGTTCCGCCAGAAAATACTCCACGCGTACCCATGGTGAGTGAAAGGTCAACTACATCACCACCAAAGAAAGGGGTGAAACCACCAGGGAAGCGCAGGTTATGTGCATAACAGTTTGCCGCTTCTAAAGAACCAAGGGCTGAGGCATCAGGAATGCCATTGTTTAAATTTACCACTGGGCAATTAGAATTGTCCACTGCTCCAGGGGTTAAATCACCAACAAGCAACGTATCGCCTGGTCCGTCAAATACGCCACCACGGTTTGTGGGGTTACGGAAGAAGAAACCTCCTTCTACGGTTTTTTCAGACCAGTTACCAAACAGATACGCTTCACTGTCTGCGTCTATATCAATACCAGTATTTAAGAATAATTTAAAATCATCTGAAATTTCAGGAGAACCCCAAACTTGAGCTGCGGGCGTTCTTACCGCTGTATTGCCTGCAGCAATAAGCGCTGCAGCATCAGGTCGCTGGGTACTTCTGCTAGTAGGGTCTTGTTGGTTCATTTCAAAGGTGAAGTTTGCGAAACCATCATCGGTTAACGCAACACCAACGTTACCTGCAACAGTAACTTGATCGCCGTCACCTTCAGAAAATTGGCCCATTTTAACTTCAAAATCACCGCCATCAGCGTTATCTTTTAACACAAAGTTAATGACGCCTGCGATAGCATCTGAACCGTACTGAGCTGACGCACCATCACGTAGAATTTCAACTTGTTTAAGAGCCATAGCGGGAATGGTTGAAACGTCAGGAGCCTGAGCACCATCGGCAATACCACCACCTGAGAAGGCAATAATTGAACCTTTATGACGACGTTTGCCGTTTAACAGGATCAAGGTTGAATCAGGTGACAAACCTCGAAGGTTTGCAGGACGTACAATAGTAGCACCATCAGAAATTGCCTGAGCACTAACGTTATAGGAAGGTGAAACGGTTCTTAATAGTGAAGCCATGTCTGATGTGCCGTTGGCCATAAGTTCTTCACCACCAATGACGTCAACAGGAACAGGTGAGTCACCGATTGAACGAGGTGCTGCACGCGAACCTACAACTACAATGACTTCCGCATCATCTTTATTGGTACCTTTTTCTGCTGCAAGTACAGGCGTTGACGCAAAGGCCAATCCCATGGCGACAGCTATGCAGTTTAGTTTAATATTATTTGGCATGTTTGTTACTCTAGTTTATTAGTTTTAATTTTATTGTAATATGATTTATTTTAAGAGTTACATGTCCGTATTATAATTATGCTAATTCCCTGTCTAAGTATAACAATTAAACAAAACAGTTTAGATGTTATACGCACATTGGCGAAGTTAACAAGACATAAGATCACCTTAAAAACGTTAAGAGTCGTTAAGTTATGTTAAGAAGAGTCGAAAGTTGTCAAAAAAGCCTTGGTTTATGTTAAAAATGATTGATCTAAAAATGCCTGATCTTCCTTCAGCGCGGTGAAAATTGCCGAAAAAAAAGTACACCTCTCTGGACGAAATTTCGCACCATGGATAGCAAAATAAAATACCATTATTACAGTGATAATTTATCTTTTTACGTACTACTGCTATTTCTTGTATCCCTTTGTAGTGTGTTAATTAATTGTATTTTAATGGATAAAACTGATTTTTTATTGGCTGATACTGGCTTTTTAGAAGAAAAAGCAAAATGTCTCTGAAAGTCTTTAAATTCGACCTGAAATTGGCTGTGAGAGCTGTTTTTTTTATGAGAATATCCCTAGACTTAGCAGAAAAAAAGACCGTTTTAATGATTTTAAAGTTTCACATGATTTTCACCTACCTGTAATAGATTTTTTACCCTATTAATATGTTTTTATAAACGTTATTCCCTAGTCATGTTTGCCATGAAGTGGCGAAGTAACATAAAAATTTGAGTGCAATTATTTACTCATATATTATTTGCATCAATATCGTGCAGCACAAACATAATTATCGTATCTGCTTGGTTATTTTATTTTTATTTTTTATGGCTCTATTTTATGCTCGTTTTTAGTATAGGTCCTGAGTGGAATTTGATTCGGCAGTCGATGATCTCTTAAACGTTATTTATGACAGCGAAAAGGAAAGAGATCTTGGCGGTATTCATATCCGCTTCCCTCGAAATCGCAGCGTTGTTGGCTACACTTACCACGATTGCCAACCCAAATCACTTAGACCATCTAAGCTCATGGGGCTAAGTTCCTTTGCCGCCTAGTTGCAACTTCAATGGCTTTGCATATATACCTGGCCCTGAGAGTGCAAAAGACTCCTTGAGTAACAAACCGCACAAAATTATGTGCTGGTACAAACATAACAGCAGAAAAAACATGATACATTTTTTACACTTATCCCCATAAACCTGATATTTCATGGCAACCTTGCATGTTCAGCAGAGTAAATTAAAGTGCTGCAACATGGCATATCCCTGACATTGCGTACCTAAAGTCGATATTTTAAATTCTGAGTCTATTTTTCGTTCAAAATACAGTCAGATTTTAATGAGCGTTGCCAAAAAATATCAATAGAGTGTTTTTAGAACTAAGTTTGTACAAAAAACGAATTGTTTTTTCAAGGGCTGAATGTCAGATATACCCAAGCAACCTCAAAATTAAAAGATCAGCGGGAATTCAAATCGTCAAATAACAGGCATTTGCTTTGTGCTATAGATTTCCTATGTCCAATACCAATATCGCAGTAGTGGGGTTGGAAACCCGCCCGCAGATAACTTAGGCAGAAAACCAGTACTGCGTTACAACATTTAAAAAGGAAGGGTTTTCCTGCGTGTTGTGCTTTGTCCTGACTTGCTGCCTAAATTCTGAACCTGCATTTTGAAATTACTTGGATGTAAATGTATCCGCCAACCATATGTTTGAATAAATCTGCATGGAGGGTGACGAAGGAACAGCTGGATAATTCAGTCGTATCCCCAGGACAGTCGTTTTTCAACTGGGTCATTAGGTGTGCAAAGCACAGGGTATTTTATAGCCGTGCAGTAAGTTGACCTATCCTCGGGCTCTGGGAGTAATCAGGTGTGGGTTGCTGGTTTGTTAGATTTGATGTTTTTTTTTGTAAATAAATTCTTTTTTGATCATTCACTTACGTGTATTTTGTAGGGATAAGTTTGACTTGTCGGCAAAACGTCATATTTTTGTGGGCATGATTGTCTTTTTAATCAAGGGTAAATGATGAGATTAGCGTTGCTAAAAAGTATGTTTATGGTGTTGTGCTTGGGTGTTGCTGGTGCCTCTGTGGCAGAAAATAGAATTGATACACAGCGAGCGGATGCCCCTGAACTGGCTGCTTATGGTGAGCACAGTATAGGTGTGCGAACCCTTGAAGTAGTTAACCCCAAACAAATTAATATGCTAAAACTGGACCCTGCTCAAGTTAAACCTGATGAGCTGCCCCGTTATGCCCGCCCTTTGACCTTAGAGGTGTGGTATCCAGCCGTTAAAAGCCGTCGGGGTAGCACCACCTTGAAGGCGTATATGCGAGATGGTAAAACCCAAGTTGAGCTGCACGGGAAAAGCGTGCGTGATGCTAAACCACAGGCGAGTAAGCAGGCATTCCCTTTGGTGTTGATTTCCCATGGTTACCCAGGCAACCGTTTTTTACTGGCACATTTAGCGGAAAATATCGCCTCAAAAGGGTATGTGGTTGTGTCTATCGATCACACTGATTCTACTTACCGTACTAAAGCGGCTTTTTCGTCGACCCTGGTTAATCGACCGGTAGATCAGCTGTTTGTATTGTCTCAGATTGATAAGATGTCAAAAGACAATAACTCCTTTTTATATAATCTGGTCGATGCAAAAAATACCGCGCTTATTGGTTATTCTATGGGAGGGTATGGCGCGGTAATTAATGCCGGAGCTGGCCTAACTGAACAAGCGGCAAGCAGCAAGATGGCGCCTTTTGCTACTTTGGTTCGCCATCAAAGTGGTATCAAGCCCAATGTTGATAAGCGTTTTAAAACAGTGGTGGCCTTTGCGCCCTGGGGCATGAATTACCATGTGTGGAATAACGATACGCTCAACGAGGTGAGTGTGCCTATGCTGCTTATTGCCGGCTCACAGGATGATGTATCGGGTTACGAAAATGGCACACGCGCCATTTGGCAGGGGATAACTGGTGTCGATCGCTCGTTACTCACCTATGATAACGCCAATCACAATGCAGGCGCGGTGATGCCAGCCCCTGAAGAGTCCTACGTATTTGATCAAGAACTGGGGTTTAATATTAGTGAGCATTATATCGATGCGGTATGGGACAACACCCGCATGAACAATATTGCCCAGCACTTTGTCACCGCCTGGTTAGACAAGTATTTGCAAAAAAATAGTGCCATGGACGCGTATTTGGACCTAATACCGAATTCTAACGCCGGCGTATTCGCCCTGGATGAGAACGGTGATCCCAAAGCTGAACATACTTACTGGAAAGGCTTTACTGAGCGCACAGCGAAAGGTTTGCACTTTGAGCGTTTAAGCCCGTCTAAATAGGATTCTTTATATTGATTTTTAGTTGAACCGCCTTCGAGGCAGGTTCAACTAAAAAGTACGCCAACGCTGCAAATTAAATTATCAACAGAGCAGTGATATTGCTGTCTTTTTTGAGCGTTATCGTATTGTTGTGGTATTTTGGCACTTACTATTTATAGGTTATAATTCGTAAAATGCATCTACCAAATTGCCTACTTTCACGTCATTGACGATAGCATGACTGTTCAGCAGAGCTTCGATTGCCGCCCTGTCATCTTCTGTCGCATTGCCATAACGGTCTGCTGATGTGACAAAACCTTCGAATGACTCGCTGTCATTATCGAGGGTAATATAGAGATGTTGAGTATTGACTAACTCAGCAAAGCTATTAAAAAAGAGATCGTAATCCGCTTCAGATGCAACGCTTAGCTTACAGCTAAACTCAAAGCCTAAGATGGCCCATTCATCCAAATGCAATTTTTTTCGTATGCGTCTGTTTCTGCTTGTTTTTTCTGTCATTGTATTACCTGTTAAAGCTATTAAGGGTTAAAACCATCACCCATATCGAGTTTTTAACGTCGATGCTAAGCGGTTATCCTGCGCATACTAACAGTTTTTGTAAATGGGTACTGAAAGAAAAATAACAGCTGGCAGGGGATGCGCTATAATGGCGAAAATGACGAGATTGCCACAATATATCTCCTTTCAACTAAAGATATCGCCATGAATAAAAAAAAGAAATTAACGCAAATACACCAGAAACGACTTAAAGCAGCTAAAGCAAAATTGGGCCCTAAAAAAAAGGGATCCTACATTTCTAAAGCTGAACGGGCAAAGCTAGAAAACTCTGAGACGTTAGACATGGCAGATAATTTATAGAGTCAAAAACGATCATCTAATCAATAGGGGCTAATTGATAGCTCCTATTGCTGGAATCTAAGCTGAACTTATTTCCCTCTCAATATTTTTCTCACCACTTGGTTTTTCTTTTTAGCCAAACCAAAATACATTATAACCAGATTACTTACTCTGAAAATAATATGAATCAGCCTGTTAGGGCTTTATTACGAAGACAATTCATTCAGCATCTGGGTAGTTCTGCTGCGTTATTGAGACTAGCATCTCATTCGTGCTCGGTGCTAGCGCTGAGTAATGACCAACTGACCATGCGTCAAGGCGCTGTTCCTCTTAAACTGAATTTTAACGAGAATTCTCTGGGATGTCAGGTAAAGCAATCAATGTGGTGCAAATAGCCGTAAAGACGGCGGGAAACCTTTACCCGGGTAAAGCGGTAAGTCAACTGCGTGAACAACTGGCCACGCTGCATCAAGTCAGTCCGGAGATGATCATATTTGGTAATGGTTCAACCGAAGTGATTGGCGGTATCGTGGTACTTGCTGCAAAATTAGGCGCAAAAGTGCTTGAACCTAATCTGACTTTTGGTGATGTACGACGCTATAGTCAAGCCGAATGAATTGAAGTGATCACCGTACCTGTGGGCAGTGGATTTATCACTGACATAGATGCGTTGAAAAAACGCAGTAAAAGTATAAAGGGGCCCTTATTGATCAATCTGTGTAACCCCAATAATCCTACTGGCAGCAGTATTATTGGATACAATTAGAGACATGGCTAAAAGCCGAGCCGGGTAATCATATGTTTTTAGTTGATGAAGCCTTCTATGAATATGCTCAAGTCAACTCGAAGTATCAAAGCGCACTGAAATTAATTAAGCAGGGCCAGCACAATGTTGTTATTACACGAATCTTTTTGAAGGTTTATGGTACGGCAGGAATGCGAATTGGCTACGGGATTTCCACCCCCTCAACGGCACAGAAAATCCGCCCCTTTGCTGCAGGGAATAACCTTTCCATAGCCGGACTTGCTGGCGCAAGCGCCTCACTCAAAGATGAGGAATTCTATACCTACAGCCTGAATTCTAATCAACAGGAAAAATCAATACTGCTGTCCACGCTGGATGAATTGCAACGGGACTACATTCCCAGTGATACCTACTTTGTGTTACATGAAATTGCCACTGATTTAAGTGTTTACGCTGATCGAATGAAACAACAGTGGGTCGCAAAATGCTTCTACAGGACAATTAGAATCGCCTATCTATAGGCACACCACAAGAAATGAACCAGTTTGCAACCACTCTTCGTGTCTTTAGAGCAAAAGGTTGGGTTTAAAATTAGTGGCTAGGTACCTGGCAGCTTCACAACTGGGCTTATTATTTAAAGCGCAAAGTATGCGCTGTGCATCGTATTTTTTAGCAAGAATATGGCTTGCGGCGAATTTGTTCGCACACTGATAATGTTAGCAAAAGAAAAAATACACAGGGTGAATTTTATTCATTTTATCCTTGTGGGCTGCCTGTTCAGCAGGTCAATTGTTGTGATCTTTTGCGACACCTATTATTGGATATCCGCAGTGTACGTCTGCATTATAAAGTACAGGACGTACTATATAATGTGACGCCCCTGTGGGTGACTCCTATTTAATGTGCAAAAATCCAGTTACCACTGAGTTAGTACAATCCTATAGCAATCAATGGGTTGTTGCCGTCTGTTTTTTCCCAACAGTATGGAGTTCGAATTTCATCCATGGAGCTGGACTGAATTTTTTAGACTTATTTGTGCCCTAAATAGGGCTCTGCAAAAAGGTAAATAAAAGTGGTGGACTAAGCGATCGAAGAAAAAATGTATGACAGGACTTTTTTACATTAAAACGTAATGATTTAAGTTTTAATGGTATGTTATTAGCCATGACAGTATAAAAAGGTATCCTAATGAGGCGCGAAATTAAATGCCATTTTATATGACATAGTTAAAAGCCTTTCTATA
>JBKEFM010000071.1:0-18711 GCA_046709505.1 Paraglaciecola sp.
CCATGCTTGCATTATAAAAGTGAAAATTTCAGAAAGTGGTTTGCCAAACGTCACATCCGTTTGCAAGATCTTTATCCCTTGGCTAACTATGATTTTGGTCCTTTACAGGTAAAAGGCATCGGTGATTATCGTAATTATTTTGCTAACAGTGGTTTTGCATTAGACGAGGCGATTGTTGCAAGGCATATGAATTTTGATCATTTTTTACCAGAGATTGAAGAGTTAAAGTCTTTAGGGGTTTATCCCATCCGTGATAAAAGCCTTTTGCAGCAACGCCACGAGGTTACCTTAGAAGAGGTTGGTAATTATCAGCAGGAGTCTGAGACGTCGGTGGTTTCGAAGAAAACTGTATTGACTTACGGTACCTTTGATTTATTTCACGTTGGACATGTGAGAATTTTGAAACGACTTAGAGCGCTTGGCGATAGACTTATCGTGGGGGTCTCAAGTGATGAGTTTAATGCACTAAAAGGCAAAAAATCGTTCTATTCCTACGAGGAACGCGCCGAGATTTTATTAGCCAATGAATTTGTAGATGAAGTTTTTCCAGAGAATTCGTGGGATCAAAAACCTCATGATATTCAGCGCTTTGGTGCAAACATCTTTGGTATGGGTAGTGACTGGAAAGGCAAGTTTGATGAACTGGGTGAATCTTGCGAAGTTGTTTATTTAGAGCGAACAGAAGACGTATCGACGACAGATATTAAGAAGGCTTTATCCAATATCAATAAAGATGAAATCATCGGACTTGAAAAGTCACTTCATGCTGCATTGGAAATTGTTATCAATCTTGCGTCTTCAGTAGGTAACAAATAAACATGAAGAAAACACTGGTTATCCACGGAGGAATGCACAAAACCGGTAGTTCAGTAATACAACGCACTTTGTACGAAAATCGAGAGCTGCTTTTGGGGCACGGTATTCTTTACCCGCTAACTGGCTTAATTCATGATCCTCAGATTGGACACCGTCATTATGGGCTTATGAAGGCGCTGGAGAACTCGGCAAAGTCGTTTGATGTATTCAAACAGTTTAATCAAGAAGTAGATGAGTCAGGCTGTAATGTAATAATCTTATCACATGAAGATATTGTATCGCCTAGAAGGTCAATTATTGATGGTGCAAAATTACTAACTGAACATTACGATGTAAAATTAATTTGTTATATTCGTGACCCGATCCAATATTTCAATGCAAAGTACAAAGAATGGGTGAGAAGGCAAGAATTTGTCGGTGAACCAGCTGATTTTGTTATTGAACACCTAGATTATTTAGATTGGGACAAATTGTTAAAGCCATGGTTTAAACTCTTGCCAGCAAGCAGTGTTGTGGTCAAAAAATACGAACGAAATTCTTTGCTTAATCAATCTTCAATAGATGATTTTTGTGAAATATTAGGTAGTCACTGGGACATCAATATTAAGGAATTATTGAGCAAGTTACCAGGGTCAAACAATGTGGGATTAAGCAACAAAGAAACATTGTTGGAATTAATGAGGAATAAGTATTTTCTCAACCAATTTGATTCTGAACAATCTTGTTCTAAATTTTTCGATTTGAAGGCGAAGATAAAAACTGAAGAAAACGAAGGGCTACTGCTAAGTAAAGAAGTTGCCCGGCAAATTAAAGCAAGAAACTGGCATGCCAGAAATTACTTTCAGAAAAAATTATCGATCGAATTTAGTATTCCGCTATTAGATGAATTGGTGTTCGACAATAGTTTTAATGATGAAGAATTGAGAGTCGAATATAAACGTGCAATAGCTAACATCTTGTCGGCTAATTTTTCTCTAAGCAACTTTTTATTGAGATCCAGGAACAGGAAGAATTCGTGATTAGTAGGGTATATATCCACATTGGCCCCCCCAAAACGGCAACGTCAGCAATTCAAAATTGGCTTCAAAATAATCGCGATTTACTATTACGTCATAGCATATTTTACCCGGAGCATAACGTCGACGAAAATGGCGTAAGTTCAGGGAATGTACTAGATGTGTTCGACCGCAAAGAAGATAAAAAATTGATTATTTCGGATGTGAAAATCAAACAGCTTCTGCAGGATTGCGAGAATAATAAGTGTGATACCTTGTTGCTTTCGTCAGAATTTTTCTTTTTTCAAGCGTCGGAATTACTAAAAGTGTTTCCTCAGGCAAAATTGATTGTTTATCTGCGATTTCCATTGGATGTTATCGAGTCATCATACAATCAAGCGGTTAAACGTCACAAAGAAACCAAGCCGTTTGGCCTGCCTAAGGAGCCTAAAGCTTATCACTTAAAATTTCTTGAAAGTATGTTCATCAAGCATGGTATGGAACACTTTATCGTCCGTTTTTATGAGCGAACCATGTTTGTCAATGGCGATGTTATTTCCGATTTTAATTCAATATTAGGTTTAAAACATGATCAGCCAGAACCGAATATTATCAATTCGTCTTACACCTTTGAAGCACTTGAACTTAAACGTTGGCTGAACACATTTCTACCAAATGATTATCAACAAAGAGTCGATAGGTTTTTACAATCTTATAATCTTGGAGCTGACTCCTATTCGTTGATTAAACCGAAACAGCATCGTCACTATGTCGAATGGTTTATAGTTAAATTGGAATCATTTTTTGAGCTCTATCCAATTAAAGGCAGTCAACAATATCTAAGCGCCATTAAAGCTACCGAGCATAAATGTTTTATTCCGCAAACACTATCTATTGAAGAGTGCAAACGCATTGTAGGGGCGATGGTGCAGTGGGATGAAGAGTTAGTTTATGTTTTGTCAAAAAAAGCGGCAATGAGTGAAGAAGCAACACATAAAAGAGCGGATTTTGCAGAAGTTCTTTGCGCTGCAGTAAGTCGTAAATACCAATTTAGAACCTGGCTGCGAGAAACTCGTTTATCTATCATTTTTGTATTGAAAAGGGTGGTAAGAAAATCTCGCTCTCCCTTGTCGGATCATACGAACTCTGCAGTTCCTTCCATAGAAAGAATGCGGTCGACTCTCAAGATAGAAGCTAAAGTTTCAGACGCCGAAATTTTTCGAGAACTTGCCCTATATTGTGAACAAAATGACGAGTTAGGATTGGCTTACAAACTTATGAAAGAAGCCGATGCATTGCGTCCAGATGGGCCAGTTATTACTGCGAAACTTGCCGAATATCAGGATAAACTAAATTTGCCAGTGGATTTTCGGTCGAGCCGAAAGTGAATAAGTTTGACTCTTTTTTACCTTGGACTAAAAAGCGGATAGCAGCATTTTCGCCAGAAGAGCTACAACTATTATTTGCTATTGATAAGAGTGTTATTCAAGATCAATGTATACCCATCACTAATTTGATGACATTGCTTTACTCCAAGCTAAATTCAACAACAAATTTAACTCAATTTAAAAACCGTCAAATTCTGGTTAATTGGTATCAGCAGATAGGCCGATTTACCTTTGATATTGATGGTTTAGTTAAAAAAGGGCAGTTATCTGACAGGGACATTGACGCTGCAAAAACCGATGTGTTTGGTATTAATCTAGTTGGTTATGCTCGATCTATGACCGGGTTGGGAGAAGATATTCGCCATCTTTCTCAATTGCTGGAACTTATGGGAATACCATTTTGTGTTGTGATCCTTGGTCATCCTGCAGATGATATTCAAAATGTAAACGTTGCTAAAGGGACGCACTCACCACTCTACAAGTGCTCACTTTTTTGTATGAACCTGATTGAGTTTGATAAGCTCACAACAGTCTATGATGATTTCAAAAATACGTTTGGCTTTACAATCTTACAAGCACCGTGGGAGTTGCCAAGATTGCCAGATATACCCGCAGATTCATTGCAATTGGTAAATGAATTTTGGGCAATTTCAACATTTGTAGAGCAGGCATTTATACAAGCCGGGTATAAAAATGTTACACAGGTGTCGCCAGTATGTTGTGATCCTAAACCTGCGACCGATTATGAATTAAACATTAACCAGCAGAGACCTTTTACTTTTCTTTATGTTTTTGATGCTGGCTCCTACTTGTCTCGAAAAAACCCACAGGCGTTGGTTGAAAGCTTTCAACGGGCATTTTATCAATCACAAAATGTGCGACTTGTTCTTAAAGTTAGTAACGGCGAGCGCAACTCACAGTTCAATGAGTTTCGCCAGAAATGTGCTGCTGATTGCAGAGTCCAGCTAATAACAGAACCCCAATCATCTTCTCAAATTACAACACTCTATGAGAGGATGGATTGCTATATTTCATTACATCGCAGTGAAGGATTTGGTCGTACTATTGCAGAGGCGTGCCTGCATGGTAAACCCGTTATTGCTACTAACTGGTCTGGTAGCTGTGACATCTTACCGGTAGATACTGAACTGTTGGTTGAGTTTGCGCTAAGGGAGTTGCGGGAAAACGAGTACCCCTTTGGTGACAATCAACACTGGGCAGAGCCAAGTATAGCCAGTGCAGCTGAAAAAATGGAAATAGTGTTTAATATGACGAAAACCCAGAGGCATGAAATTGGGCGCAAGAATCGAAAACACGTTGCAGAGCGTTATTCAATTTGTACTGCACCTGCACGTTATCAGCCCTTGTTCGATGTGTATAGAAAGCAACGGGCTAAAGGTCAGTTATGAAGGCTATTCGTTTGACCAAAAAATTCGTAATGCTAACCATTAAATTTGGAGTGGGTATTTTTCCTAATTCACTAAAAAGTTGGTTTAGAAAGTCACCCTATTTGACCTCGCTTTATAGTCGCAACTTGCAAAGGTCTGGATTATTTTATGGATTTCCATCCCGAAAAAAACTTGACCAATTGTATACCAAAAATCGTATACAGCAGCGCGCGGCACTTGTTAATTGTAGGTCAGTTAAGCCTGTAGATTTTGCCGTGATTGTCATTGTTCCCCAAGGTATGGTCAGTAAACTTGGCGAGACGTTAATTAGTTTAACAAAACTTGAAGACACTCAACTAGTCGTATACGTTATGTGTTGTCAGAATGATTTGCTGAAATGCCGTGATATTGTTTCCCAAGACAGGGTGAAAAGTGTCGAAAGTAAGTTGATTATTGGTCTTGCAGAGGTATCGTCTACTTCCTGTTTTATAGTTTATGCTGGCGATGTTGTTCATCCATTGTGTGCACACGCCATAGCGCATTATCAGCGACCACAAGATGAATTTATTTATGTTGATACTGATCAACTGGAAAAGGGACTGCGGGTTTCACCAAGTTTTTATTCAGATTGGAATCCAGAATTACAACTATCAAGTGCCTATATCCGCACAGGATGTTGGCTCTGTGATGTTAAGCTGTTAGAGCAGCAGGGCTTTGTTAATTGTAATGAAGGCATTGCATCGTTCTTTGCTCGTATGGCTGTTGAGCAGTCCCAGGCAATATCACACATTCCACTTGTGTTAGTTCATCAAACTGTTTCGTCTGCTTTTTCAATGCACAGTTATAGTGTGGGTTTAGCAACATATTTATCCGGCAAAGCGAACGTTGTTCTCGATAGAACCCATGATATTGTTTCGGTGAATTGGTCTACTGCAGCGGCACCTCTTGTCAGTTTAATCATTCCGACTAAGAATGGAAAAAAATTAGTTAAAGACTGTATTGAATCCATTTTAGCTAAAACGAATTATATGAATTTCGAGATTTTGTTAGTCGATAATAATTCAGATGAAAGTGACAGCCTGGAATATTTTGCGCAGTTGAATAAACACCCGCAAATCACTTTGTTGAAATACCCACATCCTTTCAACTATTCGGCAATTAATAATTTTGCGGTCAAACACGCCAGGGGCGAAGTTGTCGCACTTGTAAACAATGACATTGAAGTGATAACACCCGAATGGCTAACGTATATGGTCGGGCATGTCATGCGTGAAGATATGGGTTGTGTAGGCGCTAAATTACTTTATGGCGATGGACGCATACAGCATGCTGGTGTGGTAATGGGGTACGGCGGCGGAGCAGGGCACGCGCATAAATATTTTCCTCGTTATCATTCAGGCTACCTAAATAGGTTAGCCGCCACAGGAAATTTCAGCGCGGTGACGGCGGCTTGCTTACTGGTGAAGAAAAATGATTATCTGGCCGTAGGAGGACTGAATGAAAAAGATCTCACCATCGCCTTCAATGACGTTGATTTTTGTCTAAAAGTACTGAAATTAGGGCGTAGAAATTTGTATTGCGCTGAAGCAGAATTATACCACCACGAATCAGTGTCCCGAGGATTCGAAGATACGCTTGAAAAACAACAGCGATTTGAAGCAGAACTAAATTACTTAAAAACCAATTGGGCTAGTTTTATAGAACATGATCCCGCCTACAACCCAAACCTGACCTTACGACGAGAGAATTTTTCTATTAGAGAGGATTAAAGGTTATATATGAAGAAATGATGCTAAGCATAAGTATTGCTGGCCGTTGATAGGTTAGATTTTTCGTCAAAAATTTAACCTTCTTATAATCTGTATATTATGGTGTGCACTGATTCCAGACCGAGTGATTAGAGGGTATATTCCTAAAGCCATTTGCCTGGCAGCTAGGGGGCAAAGGAACTCAGCCTCATGAGCTTGATGCACTCAGTCATTGGGGGTGAGTGATAGTAACCAATAACGCTGCAGTTTCAAGGGATATGTGTAGCAGTCTTAAATGTTTTACACGAACTCATACACTATGGCTTTAGTAGTAATTTATTACTACTTGCTATACTGCTATACTCCTTTGCAATTTGGCCGGCAACGCCTTACTGAGTCTCGAGGTAGCGGTTTACACACCATTTTTACACAAGGTTTTTAATCAATTTGAGTAAACAATTTTCCTTTCTCACTGCAACCGATTTGTGCGAGCCATTTGAATCGGCAGTTGCTATGGCTGTTTACATTGATGATCGGTTGGAATGGGTTAAGCAAGCTGTCAATAGCGTACTACAACAAACGTATCAGAGTTTTATTTGTGTCATTGTTATTGACGGTGAGATAAACGATGAAATTTATACTTATTTATGTGACGTTTGTAGGCAGAGTAAGCAGATGATGCTGGTTCTGAATCGTAGTAATTTGGGATTAAGTTCCTGTATGAATTTTGTGATCGACTGGGTCTTATCAGAGCATAGCGACACACAATATTTTTTCCGTATGGATGCGGATGATATTTGTGAAAAAGATAGGTTTTCTTCACAAATTGACTATTTAGTCAAGCATAATAGTGTTTCAATACTAGGCTGCGCATTAACCGAGATTAGTGAAAACGGGTCGATAGTTGGCGAAAGAAAACTACCTTCTAAGCATGGTGATATTGTGAAGTTTCTGCCAAAGCGATGCTCAATTAACCATCCCACTGTAGCCATACGTTTTGGCGTTTTTAAAGATGGATTTCGTTACAATGGATCACTGCGCAATACCCAGGATTACTTCCTGTGGATTGAGCTAGCTGCAGCCGGGTATCAGTTTGCAAATCTGGGAGAAAAATTATTGCAGTTTAGAAGGGTTAATGATTTCTACAAACGTAGAGGCTTGGCAAAATCGGTCAATGAATTTAAAGCCCGTTTTTATGCTATGAGGATACTTAAGCGCTATACTATTGGCAATGTTGTCTACGCTTTTGCTGTTTTGTTACTAAGATTAATGCCGGCAAACATAGTCAAGCTTGCTTACAAGCTGGATAGATTTTTACTTAAACGCAAGGTTAGACACGAGTGATTGGTGCAACGGTTATCCTATATAAACCTGATATGTCGCAAACTATACTGCTACTTGCTAGCGTGGCAGAACAGGTGGATGTATTGAGCATTGTAGACAACTCTCCCCATCCTACCGAACTGCAACTGCAGCACTCGAATCTGCATTACCATCATTTTCCAAATAATATCGGTATCGCCGCTGCTCACAATATTGGTTTACGTGATTTAAATGTGGCTGAATGTGAATTTGGTATTTTGCTTGATCAAGATAGCTCCATCGATGATGATTTTGCTTTTCGCTTGTCATCATTAATGATGGCTTCCAGGATTGAGAATCGTCCACTTGTGGCTATTGGGCCACGTATAATTTGTTCTTTTACTGAAAAGACAATAAAGCCACGCATCCAACGTGAAATTTCGGTGTATGACGATTTGGTTTGCGTCACACAAATTATATCTTCCGGTATGATGATTGATCTGGCCAAACTAGACAATATTGGTTTTAAGGACGAGTCTCTGTTTATTGACGGTGTTGATCATGAGTGGTGTTGGCGCGCTAAACAACAAAACCAAATGGTCGCAATCGCTGAAAAAGTTGAAATGGTGCATCAGTTAGGTGATAGCCGTAGCAAATTTGTTGGTGTGACTTATAAAGTAGGCTCGCCCATACGTTTGTATTATCAATTTCGAAATATACTGATATTAAGTCGCAGAGGTTATGTGCCTTGGTATTGGAAATCACGAAATATTTTATGCATGCCCATTCGCTTTTTTGCTAATGCATTTTTGCAACCGGATAAATGGCAACGGATTAAGTTTATGTTCTGCGGGATAGTCGATGGTTTACTAAAACGTGATGGGGCATTCAATAACCACTGGTAATGCTCACATTTTGCCTGTGACTCCATCATTTCCTCATTAACATCCGTTTCTTTTGCCGCTTAACTGCAACGTCAATGGCTTTGAGTCTATACGGTGAAAATAAAAAGAAAATTCACCGCAGAGATCACTTAGAAAGAAAAATTTTCTATCGTAAAGATTAACCCTTCTGTGTCTTTTGTGGTGAAAAATGGTTTTTGGTATCTACGGACTTTAAAAATAATTATTTAGACAGATTAATCAAACGTTACTCTTGTCGCTTGATTAATCTGCTTGTGTGCTTATCGATAGAAAGGCGAGCGCTCTTCGGTTGTGTTGTATAGGCTAATCGGCCTGGTTAACGCCTGACCACCGTCTCGTGCTATTGGGATCCAGGGTAAACGCCCTCGGCCTTTGGCTGGTGTGAGCGAGAATAAGTCAAAGGGTATCGATAGGTAGAAGCCTTTAGTGAAGCTGCCTTCGCCATATTCTTCTGCGGTTACATTAGTGAAAGCAGCATAAGCCCCCACTACTATGCCGCTATCGAAGCGTTTAGCTAAATCTATAGTTACGCCTTTATCTTTGGCCAGGTACTGGCCAATATTAAAGGTGAGCTGGGTGTCGAGTAAAAAGGATGGTTGCCAATATATGTTGGCGTGCCCGGTGACTACCTTGTAATCAAAGAACTCAAAATCACTTTCCCAAGAGCGCTGCTGTACATAGTTGATATCAAAACCAAAGGCTAGATTACTATCTACCGGGCGATAAAGTATTTCGCCGCCAACCCCACCAAACATGGTTTCAAGATAACCGCCATAGACCTGGGCATATAGGTTGGGCGCGATGCGATCGTTCCAATGTAAAAACAGGTTTTCCATGGTTATATCACGGTTGGAAACATATTCACGTACATTGGTGCGCACTCTGGGTAAGCTACTGGGTGCGCTATCGGTGGTGAAGTTAAATCTATCGAAGTTTTCAAATAAATTTACTTTTACGGCACCCGATATACTCGTTTTACCATTAAAACTATATCCGCCGTTTAGTAAAACACCTGCCTGATATAGATAAAAAGCTTCGGGGTTGCCAAAGGTCTGGATCCAGAAGGCTTCCATGCCGGTAAAAAAACCGGCGGTATTAGTGGGGGCGTAGTTGCTTATTGTTGCTTCACCTAAGTCCTGGCGCTGGTAAGTACTGGCTAAATCAGGCTCCAGGGTTTCATATCGGGCTTGTGCTTTAAACGTGTCAGCATCAATGATTGTTTCTACCATTGGAATTGATCCTACTGTATTGACTATACGATAGGTTTTTACCGATTCTGGTAGCTCAGAGGCCATAATACGTCCCACGCGTTCTATTGCTTCGTCTTCATTGCGGTAACTGGTTTGAACCCCATAGAATGTCACGTCTGTTTCACTGAGGTGAGATGTACTTAATGCAAACCCTCCCTGATAATATAAGTCTTGAGTCAGTCTCGTTCTATCTATCTCGCTCATTGAAAAATCGTTTGTTTTAGCCGTTAACGGGCGAGGTGGGCTGTCAATTTTTACCTGGCTGATGGTATGTAAATTGAAATTGTAATTAACACCAAAACCTATTGTGTTACCCCGTTGGTAATTCACGCTAAAGTCAAAGTTATTCCAGCTGTACGCCGCCCCTATATTCCATTCGCTGTCCTGTACTAATGCACCGGCACGGTCGTTAATATAGTTATTACCCTCGTATTCCAACTTTATGCGCAGCGGCTCCCAGGGGGTCTGATATTCTACCCCGCCAAATATTGAAGCATTGCCTTTGAAAAACCGCTGATAATCGATTTTTCCGCCATTGCCGCTAAAGCCACCAGGGCGATCACAATAGCTATCTTTTAGATCACAAAATGGATTAGAGGTATTGCCTGCAGTACCTAAGTAACCCCACCCCATGTTTACATGAAAGTCGAAGTTACCCATTTGTTTACTTAAACCGATAAATTCACTTTCGAAAAAGCCCGTGCCACCAAAATCCCTGAAGCCTACTGATACTTCAGGTAAGTAGTAACTTTCCTCGAGTAATCTGAATTTTGCATCTATACCTTTATCTTTTAGTGTTTGGTCGCCACTGAATCCGGTGAAGGGGCTATAAAGACGTGTGCGTGTATCTGTATATCTTACGGTTGATTGTAACCAGGGAAAGAGTTGTAAAGTCACTGACCAAAAACGGTATTGGTCGTTGTCTGTGTAGCTCACGCGTAAGTCACCGTCGGTAAGCATGCGCGAGGTGGGGGTTTGAATAAGCCCGGTACCACCGTGCACCATCAAAGAGCTACCAATAGGGGTTAAATTCCACGTTTCAGGTGTTTCTTGGGCACGTGTTGTGGTGTGCATAGCCAAAGCAACCAATGTGTATAATGTGTATTTCATAGTGATTTTTTTCTTGTTTGTCATCATTACAGCACCCTGTTTAAAGCGAGCTTTACTATATGCTGATTGATTTTGCTCAGTTCAGGGGTAAACAGGCTCTCTTTAAAGGGCACAAATAGCTGGCTGCCAGGCATTACTTCCTGATGGGTTTTATTCCAGTAAGCGGTCGGCGCTTTTACCACTGTGCCATTGGCTTGAATGACAATCACATAATCTTTATCAGCTAAATTCGTCAGAGATTGCTTAGCCATATAGTTGCTTACATCGCCATGAGGTAAATGGGCAACGTGCTGTGAATAATTAACCGCCCCCAATAGATGTATTCGATTTGAGCGTCGCGCTAAGTGCAATATATAGTTGCCGTGAGTAAATTTCGGGTTAGCAGCGGCTTTTATGCGTGCCAGGTCATAATCTATTGCTATCGGTAACCTGCGCGCCAATGTCCAGTTAGTGATATCTGCTGCCAGTTGCTCTACGGCTAATTTTAGTGGGCCGTTCTTTGGTAGCTGGGCTTTTGCCAATATCGATAACTGGTTAAGTACTTTCTGGCGTGTTTTTTCCAGCTCGATTTTATCTATTTCATATAATGCAGCGGCTGGCCAATACCAATTCTGCTGAGTTGCCAGGGGCGCTAATACTTCAACTAAACGCGGTTGGTTTGTAAATACATAGTGCTGCTGGTTAACCTCGACTGTTACCTGGGCTATAGCGTTATCAAATGTCATGTAACCTATCGCCATTGCGAGCAAAGCTGCCAAAGGTAAATGATTCATTATTGTGTATCCGGTGATGAGTGCTTTAAGCGGGCAATTCGGCTTAAGTAGGTGACTTGCAGTGTTTCAGCAAAAGGGGAAAGCGTTTGTATTGTTTTAAGCAGTTCACCGCTTTTTTTGTGGTACCAGTAGTAATTATTCCAATGGGTGTTAAAACGCATAAAATTAGCTGGCGCTAAGTAACGGACTTTTTCTACAAAAAGTACCGTGTCAATATTCAAGGTTAGTGCATGTAGCTCGTCACCTACCGCTGATGTGAACGTTGACTCCAGGGGATAACCGTATTGATCGCCGGTGTAATCTGCTGCGCTTTGCCATAGGTCTTTGGGGTTCTCAGCGGGTAAGGTTTTCAGCGGGTCAGATTCGGTATTAGCAAGATACAGTAAATTTTCTGTTAGCCCCAGGGTGCGCACTATACGGCCCTGTTCCATGATCAACATGGCTTTGTCCTGTGATATCCACTTATGTTGGCCATTTTCCAGATAGGCCAACGCCATGATTGCCATTGGTCGTTCACCACGCTTGACAGAAATCACATCCACCGTGGCCACTTGTACTTCAGCAAGGGTCATTCGGGCATCGGGGTGTTCAGCAAGGGCTAACTCTAGTGTTTCATAATAAGCACGGTAAGTACCACTGCAACCTGTGGTAAGTATCACTACCAACATACTCAGGGTTAGGTTTTTTATGTTCATTTAGGGCTGTGCATCCGAATAAATAATTGCAACAAAAAAGCCGCCAAATGGCGGCTTTTCATTTAATCTTATTATTATACTGAGGGGGTATAAGTAAAGGTTACCGGAACAGTGGTGGTACTGGTCATAGTACCTGTACCTGTTACTGTCACTGTACTGGTTGTACCCACACAAACGCCATCCACTAAAGGGTCAGCACCGTTACAAGTTGGCTCAACAATTGTTCCATCGGGTCTTGTTTTTGCAGTACCACGGTTGTTGGAAATAAGGGCACCAGCAATTCCCGCACCTACAAGAGTAGCAGCAATATCTGTTGTGGCAACACCACCTATTGTTGATTTAACTGCATCAGGATCTGCAATATCTTCAGCAAAAGCATTGCCAGCAAAACATAAAGCCACTGTAGCAGCCATAAGCATCTTTTTCATAACATTCCTCTTCAATTTAAATTAAAACGCAAACATTTATTATTATAATTGAATACCATGCTTGGCTCAATAGTTGTTCGAAAATCATTCGCCCAATCTTATCATTATTCCTAATGTGCCACTGGATTGCAGCTTTACATTACGAATTAATTTTACCCACATAGGCTAGCGCATATTTTAGCTATTGTCTGTGGTAAACCTCACTTAATTATCCTCTGCAAGTACAAAAATATCGCCTGACCAAAAAACTATTTCACCATGGCCTTGTATTTAGGCACTATTTTTGCTCTCATTATCAAAATTTTGTCATATTTAGTCAGTCGTATCTGTTAGAAATTACTTTAAGGAAATTTAGTTAGATGAAAGTTACAGTATTTGGTATTGGCTATGTCGGGCTTGTACAAGCTGCGGTTATGGCGGAAGTAGGTCACGAAGTGGTATGTGTGGATATTGACCAAAATAGGGTGGACAAATTAAAACAAGGTCACATTCCTATTTATGAGCCGGGCCTGACGCCATTGGTTAACAGTAACTACGAAGCCGGTCGTGTCGATTTCACTACCGATGCTGCCCGTGGGGTTGAACACGGTGAAGTTATTTTTATTGCGGTGGGTACGCCGCCTGACGAAGACGGATCTGCTGACTTAAAATATGTATTAGCGGTGGCTTCAACCGTTGCCCAGCATATGCAATCCCATAAAATCATCATCAATAAATCTACTGTGCCCGTGGGTACCGCAGATAAAGTACAAGCCAAAGTAAACGAAACGCTCAGCGAACTAGGTAAAAATTTGACGTTTGATGTGGTTTCTAACCCGGAATTTTTAAAAGAAGGGGCGGCGGTTAACGATTGTATGCGCCCAGACCGTATTATTTTGGGTACCACCAGTGAATCTGCTGAGAAAAAACTCCGTGAGCTGTATTCCCCCTTTAATCGTAATCATGACAAAATTATCATGATGGATATTCGTAGTGCTGAACTGACCAAATACGCGGCTAACTGTATGTTGGCCACCAAGATCAGCTTTATGAATGAAATGGCGACTCTGGCCGAATTGTTTGGCGCGGATATCGAAAACGTACGCCGCGGCATTGGCTCAGACCCCCGTATTGGTTATCAGTTTATTTATCCCGGCTGCGGTTATGGCGGTTCATGTTTTCCTAAAGATGTACAAGCTTTGGTACGCAGTGCCACTGGCGTGGGTTATACCGCTCAGATCCTCGAAGCGGTAGAAGCCGTTAATTATGCTCAGAAAGAAAAACTGTTTGAATACATCATGCGCCATTTTGGCGGTGACGTGAAAGGTAAAACCGTTGCCATTTGGGGATTATCATTTAAACCCAATACCGATGATATGCGTGAAGCGTCGAGTCGGGTATTGATGGAAAGCCTGTGGAAAGCGGGTGCTAAGGTTAAGGCCTATGATCCTGAGGCAATGGAAGAAACCCAGCGTATTTATGGTAGCCGTGAAGACTTAAGCCTGATGGGCACGAAAGAATCGGCACTTGAAGGTGCTGATTTTCTGGTGATCTGTACTGAATGGCAGGCCTTTCGTGCCCCGGATTTTGCCCTAATCAAACAAAAGCTTACTTCGCCGCTGGTCTTTGACGGGCGTAATTTATTCGAACCTAATATGATGTTGGAATATGGCTTGCATTACTATGCGATAGGTCGCGGACTTTCAGTCAAAGAACAATAAAATGAGTAAAGGAATAATGAAATGAGTCAAGTGAAAAAAGCAGTTATCCCTGTTGCAGGTTTAGGTACACGTATGCTGCCTGCGACTAAGGCTATCCCCAAGGAAATGCTGCCAGTGGTAGACAAACCCCTTATTCAATATGTGGTTTCCGAGTGCGTTAACGCCGGTATCAAAGAAATCATATTGGTGACCCACGCCAGTAAAAACAGCATAGAAAACCATTTCGATACCAGTTTCGAGTTAGAAGCAACGTTGGAAAAGCGAGTTAAACGTCAATTACTGGAAGCTGTGCAAGCAATTTGCCCCCGGGACGTGACCATTATGCATGTACGCCAAGGTGTGGCTAAAGGCCTTGGTCACGCCGTGTTGTGTGCCAGGCCTATGGTGGGGAATGCGCCTTTTGCTGTAGTGCTGCCAGACGTTATTATTGATGACAGTACTTGCAACCCGAAAAAAGATAATCTGGCGAATATGCTGGCTAAATTTAACACCAGTCAGGTCAGTCAAATCATGGTGGAGAGTGTTCCAGAGGAAGATGTCAGCAAATACGGTATTGTTGATTTAGAAGGATTAGAGTTGGCCCCCGGCGATTCAGCCAAAATACACCGCATGGTAGAGAAACCCGCTCTAGAGGACGCCCCTTCAGACTTGGCTGTAGTCGGGCGATATGTGCTGTCGGAAAAAATTTGGGATCTACTGGCTCAAACGCCTCCTGGTGCCGGAGATGAAGTACAGTTAACCGATGCCATAGATGCGCTGATGGCGACTGAACAGGTAGATGCTTATTATATGAAAGGCAAAAGCCATGACTGCGGCACTAAGTTGGGCTACATGAAAGCCAATGTGGAATATGCTATGCGTCATCCTGAATTAGGGGCAGAATTTACTGAATACTTACACGCGCTAGTGAAATAACCTCACTTGGTGCTACGTTAAAGCCGCTTGATATGCTATCAAGCGGCTTTTTTTATTTTACTTCTACCGCATCTGCCAAGTTTAGCAGCATCTTCGAACCTATACCTTTGACGTTTGACAAGTCATCCACTGACTTGAACTTACCGTTTTGTTCTCGATACGCAATGATAGTCGCCGCTTTTTTATTACCAATTCCAGGCAACGAGACAAGTTGTTCAAGCGAGGCTGTATTAAGGTTTATTTTCTGTGTTGTTACCTCAGACATACTGCTTGTATCACCAGCCGACTGGGCAAATAATGCACTTGAGTAACTGAATAACATAAAACATGCAAAAAATAACGAGGTGAAGATTTTTTTCATGATGAGTTCCTTGTAAAAATGGTCTAATTTAGTGCAATTGCACAGAATTAACCCTAGTAGAGCTTTTCTTTTAGGTAAAGAAATTACCCTTAAAGATAAAGTAGACAAAAAAATGGCCACTCTCATTTACTTATATGTTTATGCAGATTATTCAGGGCCGGTTATAAACTCTATAGTGTGACAAAAAAATAACTTACCACCGAGGTCACAGAGTTGACAGATTAAGCACATCTAAAATCATCCGATTTTAAACATTATTAATGCAGTGCTCTGTGTACCGTGTAGTGATCAAAGAACAATACAATTCACCACCGTGGTCACGGTGATCGGAGAGTAAAAAATGTAAGGGATCGTTTTTAATGTCACATTATTTTCTTTGTAATCTGTGTGTTAGCCCAATTACACTGATTGTCACTAGCCCAGCCTGAGTAAAATGCAGAGGCATGTTTATTTATATACTCAAAGCCCCTTGGCGTTGCAGTTAGGCGGCAAAGGAACTCAGCCCCATGAGCTTAGACCTACTAAGTGATTAAGGTTGGCGCAACGCGGTTGGCGCAATGTCGGTTACCGATAGGGGGGAGTGAGTGCAGCCAACAACGCTGCAACTTCAAGGGAGACGGGTATATTTATGCTTACAGGCGTTCTAACATAGCTGCGGTAAAATCACTGGTGCCGTGCACACCCCCTAAATCTCGAGTGGTACGATCACCGGATTCGATAACTTGTTTAAGGGCATAGCGGATTTTTTCTGCTTTATCACGCATATCCAGATACTCGAGCATTTGAATAGATGCCAGGATCACTGATGTAGGGTTTGCCAGATTCTTACCTGCTATATCAGGCGCTGAGCCGTGTACCGCTTCAAATATGGCACAATCAGTGCCTATATTGGCACCGGGAGCCATACCCAAACCACCGACTAAACCGGCACATAAGTCAGATATTATATCGCCAAACAGGTTGGTGGTGACGATCACATCAAATTGGTGAGGATTCATTACCAGCTGCATACAGGCGTTATCGACGATCATTTCGCTCGATTCAATATCGGGGTAACGCTGGGCAACTTCCCGGGCCACTTTTAAGAATAATCCTGAAGTGGATTTTAGAATATTGGCCTTGTGTACGGCGGTCACTTTCTTGCGATTATTCCGTCGTGCCACTTCATAAGCGTATACCAGGATGCGCTCGGCACCGGTACGGGTGATTTTGCTCATGGCTTCTGCTTCATTACCATCGGCAGACACGACCTGGCCTAATCCTGAGTACATACCTTCGGTATTTTCCCGTACGGTAATGATGTCGATATTTTCATATCGCGCTTTGGTACCTTTAAATGACAACACAGGGCGCAAATTGGCGTATAACTGGAATTTCTTACGCAGGCTGACATTGATAGAGGTAAAACCTTCACCTACTGGTGTGGTCAACGGCCCTTTAAGGGTCACTTTATTTTTACCAATAAGATCCAGAGTTTCCTGGGGCAGTAACTCGCCGTGATTTTCCAACGCCATTAAACCAGCATCAGCAAAATCGTACGCAAAATCACACCCTACTTTGTCCAAAACTTGTAATGCGGAATCGATTATATCCGGGCCTATTCCGTCCCCTCGTATTACCGTTATACGTTGTTGAGTCATAATAAATTCCTTAAAGTTAGTCGTGGCTTAAACCTGCCACATGGCGTCAACCCATTCTATTTTTATGTATAGTGCGCGACAATTTTTGGGGGCGATTTATACCACAAATAGCTTTTTTTGACCAGTGAAACAATGTTTGTGTACATCAGTGAGTGGGTCAATAGATATGATAATAGGCTGTAAATTGTGATTTTTTCAACTTAATATCCTGGCACGTTAAGTCAAGCAAAAACTGGGATTGTTCGAGTCATTGTTGCCCCTGTATATACCCGTCAACCTTGAAGTTGCAGCGTTGTTGGCTGCTCACCCCCATCACTTAGTCGGTCTAAGCTCATGGGGCTGAGTTCCTTCGCCCACCTGGAACTGCAAATCCAATGGTTTTGGATGATAGGGGGGGTAACGGAAGCATTATATGGCTTGACAGTTGCCGGCCTTGTGCCAGTGAAACGCCCTGCAACCATAACAGTTGTAAAGCGAGGCACAAAATCACAGCATTAGCTGGTTTAACTCGTTGGATAAAGCCCGTATTTAACAATGTGACTACGCTCCAATACTGCTGTTTAATGGATTCAGCGGGTAGAGAGTTTAGCGACCTTATCTTTCAATGTAATCTTGATAAGCGCTATCGCCCCAAGCCACTAATACATCATTTTTCAATAACAGAGCAGTGCATTCATCCTGGGTGGTGATGCCGTCAGCTTTGACATGTTGCGTGCGGTAAAACATCACTTGCCAGGTATCAAGGGACGATTTTTTGGCTTCACTGATATCCGGGCTGCCTAAGATAGCAAGAACCTGTTGTTTGCCCACGCCCAGCTCAAGTTTGGAAACCTGGATTTTATTGTATTCTTCCCTGTCTTTCCAATCCATGCTCTGGGGTTTATCAGGGTAGAACATCAATACAGCCACCACAAAAAACGCATACAATGCCACAGCAAAACTGATTCTGATTAGTACTTTTTTATTCATATCGAGGCAAATTCAATCCGTGATTAATCTATTAAAAGTATACGCATATTGCATTAAGGGCGATGTGTATTTAACGTGAATATGTGTTTTTTATTCTATATTCTTCATTTTTGAAACAGCCTGTCTGTTGGTTGCACTCACCCCAATAGTGAACCGGCGTTGCACATAGTGGGCTAAGCTCATGGGGCTGAGTGCCTTTGCCGTCTGGCAACAACTTCAATGACTTTGGGTATATATTGTGTCAATCAAAATAAAATTTACCACCGAGATCACCGAGAAAGAAAATCATTTTATCTTAAAACCTTATTCC
>JBKEFM010000072.1:0-18678 GCA_046709505.1 Paraglaciecola sp.
GTGCCTTTTTATGCCCAGCTAACACAAGGCAAGAAAAAACTATGATAAGCGGTGAACAGACACTCCAAGCCACAGAGCTATTGTCATGGCAGGATAAATTAAGCAGAAAAATCATGTTGAAAATATTTGCCAGCCTGCCCGAAGGGGAATTAGTTATAAAAGAAAAAGGGGTGCTGGTAGGGGTATTTGGCCAAAAAGGATCTGACCTGCGCGGTGAGATTAACTTTTTGGACTTACGGGTTTATCGCCGGTTATTGTTTGGCGGAAGTGTCGCTTCTGGCGAAACCTTTACCGAAGGGCTTTGGGAGACACCTAACTTAACCAATGTCATTCGTATTTTTGCTCGCAACTTGCCCACACTTGACCGCTGGGAAGGTAAGATGGAATGGCTTGCCCTGCCCTTGCGCAAACTGGCTCATATTGCCAAGCGCAACTCAGCCGAACAAGCCAAAAAAAATATTGCCGACCATTATGATTTGGGTAACAAATTGTATACCCGTTTTCTTGATGAAAACATGATGTATTCATCAGCAATTTATCCTCAGGCGAACACATCTTTGCACCAGGCTCAGCAAACCAAACTTAAAGCCATTTGTGATAAATTGCAGCTCAGTCCTGAGGATCATTTGCTGGAAATAGGCACGGGTTGGGGAGGTCTGGCAATATTTGCGGCCAAGAATTATGGCTGTAAAGTCACCACCACGACTATATCCGAAGAACAGTACCAATATGCTGTGGATTGGGTAAAGCGTGAAAATTTGCAGCAGCAAATCACCCTGCTCAAAAAAGACTATCGTTTACTTGAGGGCCAGTATGACAAACTGGTGTCCATAGAAATGATTGAAGCAGTAGGCAAGGAATATCTGCCTACCTTTTTTGCTCAATGCTCCGGCTTATTGAAAAAACAAGGCTTAATGCTACTGCAGTCAATCACTATCAACGATCAAAGGCTACATACTTATAGCAATAGTGTTGATTTCATTCAAAAACATATTTTCCCGGGCGGCTTTTTACCCTCTCAGTTATTGATCAATCAACATCTCAAGCAACATACCGATATGATGATCCGTGATCTGCACGACATAGGGCTCGATTACGCTAGGACATTGCAAGATTGGCACAAGCAATTTTTAGCCAACCACGAATTATTAACCGAAGACGGCTACGACCAGCGATTTATGAATATGTGGCGTTATTATTTGAGCTACTGTGAAGGGGGCTTTCTGGAACGAACCATTAGCACCGTACAGTTAGTCCTCAGTAAACCGGCATTTACTGCATCTTTGTCGCGATGAACCGCCGTTTTCTGTCTCTGTTATGCCTATCTGCATTGCTTGTCTATTGCTTTTCGGCCCATTCTGAGCCGTTAGACAATATGCAAAAAGTAGGACAAGCCAAACTCAAAATACTGTTTTGGGACGTTTACCAGTCTACCCTATACAGCCAGGATGGGCGCTATGTTGAATCACAACTGCCGGTGGCACTAAAGATCCATTATTTGCGGGATATTGACGCCAAAGAGCTGGTAGAAAAGACCGCTGACGAATGGCGAAAATTAGGACTACCCAGCGAACAAACACAGCCCTGGCTAACGCGATTAGGGCTTATTTGGCCCGATATCAAAAAAAACGATGAGCTACTATTAGTGGTCAATCAAGACCACAGTAGTGTATTTTTCTTTAATCAAATCCCCATTGAAAATATTACGAATGCAAAGTTTGGCAGTAGCTTTTTACGCATTTGGTTAGACCAAAACAGCAGTTATCCTACATTACGCAAGCAGTTAATTGGAGAGCAATAATGAACGGTTATAAAGTCGCGACCCTCACATCAGCCGTACTGTTGCTCACCAGTTGCAGTCACTCTTTGCAAGAATACCAGCACACTACCCCAACATTTTCCCTTAAAGAGTATTTTAATGGCGACTTAACGGCCTGGGGAATAGTACAAGACTATTCACGTAAGCTAACCAGGCGATTTTGTGTCGAAATCAAAGCCACCTGGGAAGGGAATAAAGGCCAACTGAATGAATCATTTTACTTTAATGATGGCAGCCAACAGAGCAGGATCTGGCAGGTAGAAGTCAAAGCTGATGGCTCGGTAACAGGCACTGCCGGTGATGTTGTTGGTGAGGCTAAAGGTGCAGCTTTAGGCTCAGCTTTCCACTGGACTTACACCCTGACCGTGCCCATCGACGGCACAAGCTATGATTTTGCCATAGATGACTGGATGTATCAGCTAGACGCTACCCATGTAATGAATCGCTCCTATATGCAAAAATTTGGCGTGACTGTGGCTGAATTTTCGATATTTTTTGATAAGAGCGCCCAAGGCAGTTGTCAAAACCCGTCATAGCGACAGGTTAGGTATTGAAAGTGCTAGTAGGGTGTTACCACTGGCCGGTTTACTCTAGCACCGATATGGGCTGTGAAACCTTGGCTTTACCCTGCTTAATGGATATTTCCACTCTGCGATTACGGCCATTTGCATCGGCATCATCACCGGGTAAAGGCGCCGTGTCAGCCTTACCCACCACAGACATTCTGCTTTCATCAAAGCCAGGCGCCGTGCGTAATTCTTCCGCTACCGCCACTGCGCGCTGGGATGACAGTTCCCAATTGGAGCGATATAACTCGTTTGAAATTTGCTGACTATCACTATGTCCAGACACGGCAATGTCCCCTGGCATATCAGCTAACAGGGTACCTATCTTGCGTAAAATAGGTTTGAATTGCGGTTGTAAAAAAGCTGAACCTGCAGCAAATGAGCCATTTTCACGTATACGGATAATGATTTGTTGTCCCAACGATTCCATTTCGATAGCACCGTCGAGGATTTCTTTTTCCAATTGCTGAGCTACTTTTTTGACTTTTTTATTCATCTCTTCCTGACTGGCTTTGTCACTGGCTGTAGAAGTGGATTGTTTGTTGGCCGTTTGTTGCGCGGCACCGCCTCGTTGTTCGCCTCGCTGTTTTTGCCGCCCGCCAGCGGTGTCCTCATTACCAGCCTGAAATTCGAGCATCTGCCGGGTCATCTCTGTGGTTTGCTGCTCAATAATTTCAATGGGCGTTGGATCTGGGCGCCCTGGGCGAAACTCCATAGCGATAACACTGGTACCTTTAGGAATATCTTTTACTTCAATTTTGTTTTGCACACCAAAAGCAAATTTCATCGAACCTGCTATCTGTTTGAATTTAAGTACATCCATTTCAGAAAATGATAGTAGCAACACAAAGAAACACATCAGCAGCGCCATCAAATCAGCAAAAGTACCCATCCAGGCTGGCAGACCAACTGGAGGGCATTTAGGGCATTGTTTTACCACCGCCATGGTTTATCCTTACTCCTCGCCACTGGAGCGTTTGCTGGCAGCCAGATAGCTTTTCAGTATACCTTCAATCACCCGTGGGTTTTGACCATCGGCAATACCTATGATGCCATCCAGGATAAGGCTTTGATTGAGTTTTTCCTCAACCGCACGCAGGCCAAGTTTTTCCGCTATTGGGTTAAAAACAATATTAGCCAATACCGCGCCGTATAAAGTCGTTAACAAGGCCACCGCCATCGCCGGGCCGATCGCTTTAGGATCATCCATATTCGATAGCATAGCCACCAAGCCAACCAGGGTACCTATCATACCCATGGCGGGTGCAACATCTCCCATACCTTTAAATATCGATGCACCAAGCTCATGGCGCTCAGTCGTCATGGAAATATCTTTAGCCATGGTCTCACGTACCACTTCCACATCGTGACCATCTACCAGCATATCTACGCCTTTTTGCATAAAAGGGTTAGCAATCTCGGCTTCTTCCAGGGCTAAAAATCCACCTTTACGGGCGGCATCTGCCATTTCCACAATTTTTTCAATTTGTGCTTCAGGAGATTCAGTTTTGAACATAAATGCCTTACCGGCAATTTGACCCGCACCAAAAAACTGCCCTATATTGAATTGCGACAGCACCACAAACAAGGTTCCACAAAATACAATCAGTACTGAAGGCAGACTAAAGAACATACCCAAATCTCCGCCGAGTAACATCGCCAGCAGGACAAAGCCCATTGCGCCAATCATGCCTATAATGGTTGCTAAATCCACACTTTACTCCTAAAGATAGCGTATAACGCGTTATGTTATTTAACACACAGGCTTGTGCAACACTCAGTGTGTTACCTCAATAATCTTAGATCTTACGATAATCCCGGTTTAACAAACTCGTAAATGAAATGGCTAATCAAATAAATTGGGGCTTTCTGTTTTATCGACAAAGTAATCATTTTCTATAGCGGGAGTTTAATAAATTATAAAATAGGTACTTGTTATTCCTGGTGGACAAGGCAAAACGGCTTGCACTGTCGAAGACGATTAACACAGCATTAACTGGAAAAGTGTTTGACCGACATTTACCCCTCAGGTAAGGTGCGTTAAGCGCTTTTCTGACGAAATATTTAGATCCGTTATCATAAAACATCGTCAGTATAAGTAGAGCAAATCACAACGAAACTGAAACCAATGACCAGCCGCAAAAAAACTGAAAATTTAAGCTTCGAGCAGTCTATGCAAGAGTTAGAAACCATAGTGAGTCAAATGGAGCAAGGGGATCTAAACCTTGAAGATGCCTTGCAACGTTTTGAACGGGGGATTGCTTTGGCTCGTCAAAGCCAGCAAAAAATCAAACAAGCCGAACAGAAAGTGCAAATCCTTATGGAGCAAAACGGCCAAACATCGCTGATTGATTTCGATCCGTCAATCGTCCCTGAGTAATGAGCTTTAAACACATTCAGCAGCAAAGCCATCAACGTATTGACGCCTTACTGCAAACTCAAATATCTGCTTTGCCTGAGCATGCCACTACGCTAAAACAGGCGATGCAATATGCATTGCTGATGGGCGGCAAACGTATGCGCCCTTTTTTGGTCTATGCGGTGGGAGACATGTTAGGTGTGTGTCAGGAGGATTTAGATGCTCCAGCCCTAGCCCTTGAAGCTATCCATGCCTATTCTTTAGTTCATGATGACCTGCCAGCCATGGATGATGATAATTTACGTCGGGGGCACCCTACCTGTCATATTCAATTTGATGAAGCGACCGCTATTTTAGCAGGGGATGCACTGCAAACGCTGGCCTTTGAAATTTTAGCCCATTACCCCCTCACGCCGGACAATGAATATAAGCGCATCAGTCTTATTCGTATACTCAGCACAGCAGCCGGATATCAAGGAATGTGTGGCGGGCAGGCCATGGACTTGGCAGCAACTAATAAACGCATTAATCAAAGCGAATTAGAAAGCTTACATAACAAAAAAACCGGAGCCTTGATAATCGCTGCAGTAAAAATGGCGACCGAACTGGCCCCTACCGTGGCTGCTGACAGCAAAGAACTATTAATCACCTACGCTTGCGCCATAGGCCTTGCCTTTCAGGTTCAAGACGATATATTAGATGTAATTGGTGAATCAGATGTACTGGGTAAACCCCAAGGATCAGACCAACAGCAAAACAAAAGTACATATCCTGCTATGCTAAGCATAGACGGCGCCACCCGGTATTTGCATGAACTGCATCAACAAGCACTTCAAGCCTTGGCCGCTTTGCCATACAATACTCATATCTTGCAGTCTTTTACCGACTTCATCATTCATCGAAATCACTAAAAGTGATCGTTAAACCCTAATTCAAATAATAGTAGACACACACATGAGCCTGGATTTAGCCCACTACCCTCTTCTGGCCTTAGCCAACACTCCCGTTCAACTCAGGGAGTTGCCCCAAGACAAGTTGAAGAAACTAGCAGCCGAGTTACGTCAATATTTACTCACCAGTGTTAGCCAAAGTAGCGGCCATTTTGCTTCAGGCTTGGGCACAGTTGAGCTCACCGTGGCCTTACATTATGTCTATAACACCCCGTTTGACCGGCTAATTTGGGATGTGGGTCATCAGGCCTATCCCCATAAGATATTAACCGGCAGACGTGAGTTGATGCCCACTATCCGTCAAAAAGGCGGTTTGCATCCTTTTCCCTGGCCGGGCGAAAGCGAATATGACACCTTTGCAGTAGGACACTCATCCACCTCTATCAGTGCCGCTTTAGGCATGGCCGTTGCCGCAGAAAAAGAAGCGTTAGGGCGCAAAGTAGTAGCCGTAATAGGTGATGGTGCCATGACAGCCGGTATAGCCTTTGAGGCGTTAAATCACGGTGGTGATATAGATAAAGATATGCTGGTTATTCTCAATGACAATGAAATGTCTATTTCTGAGAACGTAGGGGCATTGAATAGCCATTTAGCCCGTTTGTTAACAGGCAGTTTCTTTAATTCCATTCGCGATGGTGGTAAAAAATTACTTAGTACCGTACCTCCCATCAAAGAGTTTGCCAGCCGCGCTGAAGAACATATCAAAGGCATGGTTGTGCCAGGCACCATTTTTGAGGAATTGGGGTTTAATTATATCGGGCCAATCGATGGTCATGACGTCAGCGCTATGGTGGACACGCTGAAGAATATGCGCAATATCAAGGGTGCGCAAATTCTCCATGTGGTGACCAAAAAGGGCAAAGGCTACGAGTCAGCCGAAAAAGATCCTATCAAGTTTCATGCGGTACCCAAGTTTAATCCGGCGGCTCAGAGCTTGCCCAAAGCGGCCCCGAGCAATCCGAATTTTTCCAAAATATTCGGTGACTGGTTATGTGATATGGCATCCGACGATCCCAAATTAATGGCGGTCACACCTGCCATGCGCGAAGGCTCAGGTTTGGTTGAGTTTTCCCAGGCCTACCCTGAACAATATTTTGATGTAGCCATTGCCGAACAACATGCAGTGACCTTTGCCGCAGGGCTGGCTAAAGAGGGGCTAAACCCAGTGGTCGCTATCTATTCCACGTTTTTACAACGGGCCTATGATCAACTTATCCACGATGTCGCCCTGCAAAATTTACCCGTTCTGTTTGCCATCGACAGAGCTGGCCTCGTGGGAGCCGATGGCCCTACACATCAAGGGGCATTTGATATTCCTTTTTTACGTTGTATACCCAATATGGTCATCATGGCACCGGCAGATGAAGATGAATGTCGCAAAATGCTCTTTACCGGATATAAATTAAATCAACCCGCAGCAGTGCGTTATCCACGAGGCGCCGGAACCGGCATAGTCCCGGTAGCGGCCATGGAGACCATTGAAATAGGTAAAAGCAGGGAGATTCGCCACGGTAAAAAAATTGCCATACTCAATTTTGGTATCTTTTTGCCCCAGGCCCAGATTGCGGCAGAAAAATTAAACGCCACGGTCATAGATATGCGTTTTGTCAAACCCCTGGACAGCGATGCTATCAACAAAGCGGCCACTGATCATGACCTGCTCGTCACCCTCGAAGATGGTGCCATTATGGGCGGGGCCGGCAGTGCAGTGGGTGAACAACTGTTATCTTCACCCCATACTGCCCGTCTGCTGCGCATCGGTTTACCCGATGAATTTATTATGCAAGGCACGCAGCAGGAAATGTACGCTGAGCTGGGCATGGATAGCGAAGGCATAGTGGCCAAAATTAACGCCTTTATAGGTTAATCCACACCCCATAAACTCCCACTGCCTGTCAATAAATTGTCCCTTCGCTGTCAGCTCTGCTGACTGTAAATGGACAATTTATTGACAAATATCAGTGCCAGGTTAGCACCTTATCCTGCTCCCCCTCCCCAAAAAAGGAGACACTCCTGGGTAAGCTACCCCGAAAATCAATTTCAAATTTATACCCAAAATATATTCAAGCCCAAGTGATTTTATGCAAAAAAACTGAATATTCCATTAGGAAAAGGGGCTGCACTGATAGCAAAATGTACTTTTTCAGGTCAGGTATAAACCAATAGAAAGCCGCAGGATCGTTGGTAAAATGGAAGTGGTTACCTGTGACAGCAGTCGTATTTCGGTGTGTTTTGATTGTCTGAATTGGGCTATTTAAGCAATAATAGCCGGGCGGAAAATGTTAGCGCGGTAGGGGGTAAAACAAAGCAGGAAAAAATATCGGTAGCTAACTGGGGGGATTATTTTGGTTACCGATACCCAAGGCACTATGAGCGCACTATGTTAGGCCTGCATTCATTGTAATAGCCCGCACCATGGCCAAGCCAGATTCGTTACAGCCAGCCCATATACAACACTCCATGCACACACGCCATAGCAAAGATACCGGCCAGTATATCGTCGGCCATAATGCCAAAGCCGCCAGGAACATGTTTGTCCAGGTAACTAATAGGCCAGGGTTTAAGGATATCAAACAGCCGGAATAAGGTAAAACCCAGCAACACAGTTTGCCAACTCAATGGCACGGCAAACAGTGTGATCATCATGCCCGCAACCTCATCCCACACGATAGACGGATCGTCGTGCACCTGCATATCATCGGCAGTTTGGCCACAGATCCAGATCCCGGCAATGCTGGCCAGTATCGTCAGTACCGCGTAGGTTGTTAGTGAGCTATAACTGGCCAAAATAAAAATAAGAGGAAGGCTGGCTAACGTACCAAAAGTACCAGGCATTTTAGGGGCCAAACCGCTACCAAAACCCAAAGCCAGAAAATGTACAGGGTTAGCGAGTGACACCCGCTTACGAATAAGTGCGTTCATTGAGGATCCTTGGTAGTAGCCAATAGCGAGCTTGGCGCAAAATGTTCATAGCCCGTATCAATAAAATCATAGGGCTGATTATGCAAGCGTAAATTGACCTTACCGCTCATGCCATTTAGCTGGCCGATACAGGTTACCGGCACATTGCAGCAGGCCAAAGCCCGATCGACTGAATTTTTATGCTCTTCACTAACACTAAAGAGTAATTCGTAATCATCTCCACCGCTTAAGGCATAGCGATAGGCATTATGGATATCGACGCTTTGCACCATAGCTTCAGACAGCGGCAACTTATCCAGTTGCAACATGGCCCCGCATTGTGAGGCATGTAATATATGTTTGAGATCGGCCACCAGGCCATCAGATATATCGATACAGGCATTGGCGACCCTCCTTAAACTGGTACCAGCAAATACTCTGGGGGTGGGGTAATACAGACGTTTCAACAAAAATCCGCTGTGTTCAGGATCAGGTAACTCGATATTATTGAGTAACAGATCCAACCCCAGACCAGCATCCCCCAAAGTACCGGTCACATACAAAAAGTCACCAGGTTTGGCACCGGAGCGGGTTAGCGCCTGCTCGGGGGCAACAAAACCCTGGGCGGTAATAGTGATGGCCAGTGGCCCCTGTACCGTATCGCCACCGATAAGCTCGATGGAATAATATTCAGTGGATTCCTGGATACCACGGGAAAACTCTTCCAACCAGGTTTCATCGATAGCCGGTAGCGTTAGCGACAGGCTTATCCAGGCAGGTTCGGCGCCCATAGCAGCCAAATCACTAAGATTAACGGCTATGGCTTTTTGCGCAATGGCCCGCGGTGGGGCATCTGCCAAAAAATGCACACCACTGACAAGTGTATCAGTAGTGGTTGCTAATGCCTGCCCTGGCGGAATTTGGGTAATGGCACAATCATCACCAATACCAATTAATACATCTTTACGCTTATACTTTACAGACTTAAAGTAGGTATCTATTAAGGAAAACTCTTTCACATTATTCTTTTAACACTCAAAAAATTTATGGGTAAAACACCATTATTATAGCCAGCAAAGGTAAACGCTTTTTATGACAACTCGTGTTTACGCAAGGTTTTAATAGCCTTGTCGAGCACACCATTGACAAATTTATGACTTTCTTCGGCACCAAAAGACTTAGCTAATTCGATTGACTCGTTGATCACCACTTTAAAAGGCACATCTAACCGTTCTACCAACTCATAGGTGGCTACACGTAAAATTGCTTTTTCAACGGGATCAAGCTCTTCGGGCAAACGCCCAAGGTAAGGTTTTATCTTGATATCAAGTTCAGCAGTGTTACGTACCACGGCTCGCAATATTTCCAGAAAATAGTCAGTGTCGACTTTCTGCATATTGTTGCTGGTAATGATGCTTAATTCAATTTGCTCAACGGGGTTTTTGGACATTTGCCAGGAATAAATGGCTTGAACCGCTAGCTCTCTGGCTTTGCGTCTGGCTGATGGTTTCACCTAGTTTTTCCCTTCAATTTGCTCGGCAATATTGGCCATAACATTTACCATTTCTAATGCACCCAAAGCCGCTTCAGCGCCTTTGTTGCCTGCTTTAGTACCTGAGCGTTCTATCGCTTGCTCAATACTGTCGGTTGTGATCACACCAAAAGAGACCGGAATACCGTAATCAAGAGAGACCTGAGCCAGACCTTTATTACATTCTCCTGCAACAAATTCAAAATGAGGCGTACCGCCGCGGATCACTGCACCCAATGCGATGATCGCATCGAATGTGCCTTTCTCTGCCAGCTTTTTAGCCGCTATAGGCAATTCATATGCACCAGGTACACGTACCAGGGTGATATCAGTGGTATTAACCTCACCGTGGCGCTCAAGTGTATCAAGGGCACCATCCACCAGGCTTTCAACCACAAAGCTGTTGAAACGCGAGACAACTAAAGCAAACTTTTTACCGGTAGCGCGAATGTTACCTTCAATGATATTCATGCTTAACAAGCCTTAACTAGAAAAAATGGCGCATATAATAGCACAAGCGCCCAACAGGTTAATCAGATTTTTTATTTTGTTGCACGTTAGGGTGCAACATATTCAACCACTTCCAGGCCATAACCCGACAAGGCATGGTATTTTTTGGGTTTGCTCAGTAAACGCATTTGCTTAACCCCTAAACTGGCTAGAATCTGACTGCCCACACCTACAGTGCGCGATGTGCCTACCCAATCCGGCGCGGTGGGCTGTTCACCGTTATCTTCAGCCTGAAATTGTTGCACCTGTGTCAACAGGTCTTCATCTTTACCGATGAGCACCAGTACGCCTCCTTCACTGGCGATACGTTTAAGAGCTTGGGGCAAACTCATGCTGCGATTGATAGAGCGCTGTGAACCAAGCAAATCACTGAGAGTACTGTGCAAATGCACCCGCACCAGAGTCGGTGTGCCCTCTTTTACTTCGCCTTTACACAAGGCAAAATGCACCTGCTTATCAATGGAGTCTTTATAGGTGGTTAACTCAAACTCGCCATACTCGGTGGGCAGTTTACACTTGGCCACCTGTTCAATGGTGGTTTCGTTAAGATTGCGATATTCAATCAGATCGGCAATGGTGCCAATTTTAAGATCATGTTTTTTAGCAAAAGTTTGCAGCTCAGGACCCCGGGCCATAGTGCCATCTTCGTTCAGTATTTCAACGATAACCGAGGCTGGCTCACAACCCGCCAAACGAGGTAAATCGACCCCTGCCTCAGTGTGCCCAGCGCGGTTTAATACGCCGCCTTCTTTCGCGATAAGAGGGAATATATGCCCCGGCTGAACGATATCAGTGGGTTGGGCATCAACCGCTACCGCGGCCAAAATAGTACGGGCACGATCCGCCGCTGAAATACCGGTTGTCACACCTTGTGCCGCTTCAATCGACACAGTGAAGTTGGTTGAAAACTGAGCACCGTTATTGTCTACCATTAAAGGCAGATTCAGGCGTTTACAGCGCTCAGCTGTCATAGGTAAACACACCAGACCGCGAGCATGGGTAACCATAAAGTTGATGGCCTGGGCCGTAACGTGCTCGGCCGCCATGATGAGATCGCCTTCGTTTTCACGATCTTCGTCATCCATCAAGATAACCATTTTTCCAAGACGAATGTCTTCAATAATGTCTGCTGTAGTATTCATTGGCATAGTTTTCTAATTCTTTGTAGGGTTGGGCAGTTACCTGCATAAATTATTTCGTGTGGTACCCACACTTTTCACTACTCAGCTTGATAAGCCTTAACGTAAATAACCATTTTCAGCTAAAAACGCCATGCTAATGTCTGATTTTTGTTGTTGTCCTGTTTCTGCGGCCTTGTCGCCAAGCATTAAGCGCTCAAGATAACGGGCCACCACATCAACCTCCAGGTTGACCTTAGTGCCCATTTTATAGCCGCCAATAATAGTTTGTTGCAAGCTGTGGGGGATCAGGGTGATCAAAAATTTGGCGCCATCTACCGCATTTACGGTCAGGCTTACGCCATCAACAGTGATTGAGCCTTTTTCAGCCAGATAACGGGCCAATGCACCTGGCGCTTGTAGCCAAATTTCCACGTAACGGCCCACAGGTTTAATAGACAATACATGGCCAACACCATCCACATGGCCACTGACTATATGCCCGCCAAAACGAGACGTGGGCAACATGGCTTTTTCCAGGTTGATTTGACCGCCCGCTTTATAATCAGCAAACCCGCTGCGTTTGATAGTCTCGTGTGATAAATCCGCGCTAAAGCCGTTAGCATCGACCTTGACCACAGTTAAGCAGACGCCATTGTTGGCAATACTATCGCCTAAGGCCACATCGGACATATCCAGTTTATTGACCTTCACGCTGAGGCGAATGTCATTGCCGCTTGGGTTAAGTGACTGCACCTGACCCACATCTTCAATAATTCCGGTAAACATAATGCCTTCTTATCTTATCTATAATTAATATATGGCGGCCATATTTTAACGCCCATTGCCAAGTGCCGTTAAGCCTTGACGTTAAGTTTGGGGTAGGCCGTTAGTTTAAGATCACAGCCTACTTGTCGTATATCCTGCCATTGTAAGTCAAAAGCCTGGTGCATTTGCGTTAATTCGTCTACGGCAAACAGATCGCGACCCTTGTTACCTAATAGTTTGGGCGCCTGATATAAGATCAATTCATCGATTAAGTGGTGCTGTAATAAGGCACCGGCCAGTTTCGCCCCGGCCTCTACCCAAATGTGATTAAAGCCGCACTGCCCAAGGTGTTGCATTACCTTGTGCAAGTCAAGCTGAGCCCCTATTGATGGGGGTTGATATTGGCTTACATGTGCAGGGAATCTGGCGGGATTGGGCTGGCTATTTAGCATTAATATGGGGGACGATAAACTAAATAAATGTAATTCCGGGCCCATTTGATTACGCCCGTCGAGCAATACCCGCACCGGTTGCCGTAAATCCGCTTCGGCTAATTTTTCAGGGGCCAAACCAAGCTCGCTGTAACGTACATTGAGCGACGGGTTATCGGCTAATATCGTGCCTGAGCCAGATAAAATCGCGCAGCTTTTAGCACGATGACGCTGTACATCCTGGCGGGCAAGTGTGCCTGTGATCCATTGACTTTGACCGTTATTAAGGGCTGTTTTACCATCTAAACTGGCGGCCAGCTTAACCGTAACCCAGGGCTGGCCGGTTTGCATGCGTTTACAAAAACCACGATTGAGCCCTCTGGCGGAATCTTCAAGTAAACCGCAGCTGACATCAATGCCTGCATTAGTCAGTGCTTTAAGACCATTACCGGCAACCCGCGGGTTGGGATCAACCATAGCGGCAATAACCTTGCTCACCCCGGCGGCTATCAGCGCATCGGCGCATGGCGGTGTGCGCCCGTAATGGCTGCATGGCTCCAGAGTGACATAAGCGATGGCCCCTTTAGCTTTGCCACCCGCTTGTTGCAAAGCATTTACTTCCGCATGGGAAGAGCCTGCTTTTTGATGCCAGCCCTGACCGATAATATTACCCTGAGGGTCAGTGATAACACAGCCCACATTAGGGTTGGGTGACGTCGTATATTGGCCTTTTTGTGCTAAGCGAATGGCTAACGCCATCATAGTTGCATCGTGGGCGGTAAATGGGATCACACTGTACCTCTGATATAAGCTAGGGTAAAAAAACAATTAATGCCCGGGCAGGCTATCAAGAGCAGGTTAGTCACCTAAACGAGCAATTTCCTCACCGAACTCGCGAATGTCTTCGAACGAGCGGTACACAGAGGCAAAACGGACATAGGCGACTTTATCCAGTTCTTTGAGGGCATCCATAATGAGATTTCCCAAAAATTCACTGCTGACCTCACGCTCACCCGTAGCGCGCAAAGCGGATTTCAAGCGACTGATACATAACTCGACCTGCTCGGTACTCACGGGCCGTTTTTCCAGGGCACGCTGTAAACCAGCTCGAAGCTTATCTTCGTTGAACGGCTCTCGCGAGCCATCTCGTTTTACCACCCGGGGCATAACTAATTCCGCCGTTTCAAAGGTAGTAAAACGTTCCTTGCACACAGTACATTCCCGGCGCCGCCTGACCTGGTGACCATCAGCCACCAGACGCGAGTCAATGACCTTGGTTTCTTGTACTGAACAAAAGGGACAAAACATAACACTCTCAGGTGGTGAATAAAGTAAGGATAAATTAACAAAAAAACGCGGGAAATTATAGGTATACCGACACAGAACAATTAACTTGTTTATTATGCCGCCCCACTTGGTGGCAGTATATACCCGTCGTCCTTGACGCTGCAGCGTTGTTGGCTGATCGCACTCACGTCTATCGCCAACCTGAAGCACTTAGTGCATCTAAGCCCATGGCGCTCAGTTTATTGGCCGCCTAACTGCAACGCCAATAGCTTTGAGTGTATTGTAAAGGGTGAAAATAATCACTGAATATCCTCCCCCCTATTATCACTGACTAAACAATTAGCACTGGCTTGTTTAAGTGATGCACACGCTTTTTTTGCCTCTTGCAGAGTGTTATAAAATCCGGCTTTGATGCGGTAAAAGGTCACGCCTGACACGTTTACTTCTTGTGAGATCGCCACCAAATTAACCAAGACTTGTTTATGCTTCTGCTGCATATTTTGCCAGGATAACAATAATTTTTGTTTATCGGTTACTGCACTAAGCTGCAAAGTATACAAACCACGGTTTTGGTTGGGTTTGTCTATTGTATTATTTTTAACCTCGGTGGGATTTGATGTTGTCATTTTTACAACAGCCGGTAAAGTCTTTTGCTCAGCGGATGATTTACTGTCGTTAGTCATAACCCCTTGTACTTTTTCTTGAGGCTTGGCAACTGGCTTAGCGGTTACCAATGCCTCGACCTCCTGCACTTCTGCACTTTGGGCTATTTGTGTTAACTGCGAAATAAGCTCTTTGAACTCAGGTTCCAGTGCAGCCAAACGCTGCAAACTGGGTTTCATACGCTCAAATTCGGCCATTTTTTCATAAAACTCAGTGGCGCTCATGCCCTCTGGAACAGCCGGTGTGGATGACGGTGGTATGGTACTGCAAGCCGCTATGATCAGCACAGTTGTTACCAGTGTTATGGTCGTGACAGCTTTTACAAAATCCCGGGGAATAATTTTCATACGTTTCTTATCTCAAGTTGATACTTAAATATCAAAGGTAAAGGGCGCAATATTGCAGGTAATATTTTTGGTCGTAAAACGGGCGCAAATTGCTTCCGCATATTCTTGTTTCGGGTAAAACGCAACGTTTAAGGTGTATTTGTCTGAACCCGGGGGTTTAAAGTAAAAGGGCTTAGGATCAACTATATTTATCACTTTAGTGGTCAGTATTTGCCAGTAGGCCTTAAGAATTTCAAGTGAATTGAACTCACCCACTGAGACCACATAACCTGCAGCCGCTTCACGGGCATGTAGAGTGAAATCTGCTCCATTAATTATCTCTCCTGCACTGGCCAGACTCACCTCCATCACTTTTCCTGCCCGTAAATTCTTGTTGTCCAAATAGGTATTATCAATGCGTATTTGATAGTTATCTGGCAGTAAATCAGTAAACAAATAATAGCCATCAAATTCAGTCACCGTACTTTTGACTAGATTGCCCTGACTATCAAACAAACGAATGGGCGCATAGGTAGCCACATTTTCCTCGCCACTGGCATTAGTGGCATACACAACTCCCTCAAGCTCACCTGATTGCACTACCGGGAAGTCTAACGTATCAAGATGACCTGCCCTAGGCGTGACTGACACTCCCGGAATAGTATTCATCAAGAAAGGATCGTCTAAACTTCTTCGATCTAATACGATATCGGTACGAACATTGGTTGTCATATCGTTTAACATGGCTATGCCATGTTCGTTGGTTGTGCCATGTTGATAATTTTGTAGCGCTTTGATTTTAACGTTTTCAATTAAGGGTTCATCATTATCAAATTGACCATTGAGGTTTAAATCTTCAAATACCCGCACTGCCATAGTGCCTTTATGGGCCATTGAGCGCCTATTCATAAAAAAATGTTCACTAAACGGTTCATAACCAAAGCTAAAGCGTACGTTTAACCCCACGGTCCAATCCCCCTCTTTGCCATACTCAGTATCCGCTGTAAAATAAAACAAATCATGCTGCCAGTTAAGGCCTAACTTAGCGTGATAATCGTCAAGCTTTGGGTAATAGATAAGCTCTAATTGGCTTTGCAATTGGCTGGTCAAAGGCATATACAATTCTGTACTAATTTGCTGCAGCTGATATTCAGGTTTAATGGAATAAAAAGCATTGAATCGCGTAAAAATACTCCCAAAACTTTTTTGTAAATGTAATTTACCGCTAAAACTTTCTTCAGTTTGGTCGTTAAAACCTGCTTTTAACCAATTCAGTTCGTTTGAAATAAAGAGGTAAGGAGTATTAAGGGACAGTTGGTTAGACAACAAATCGCTATCGCTACCACCTTCATTTGCAGTATGGCGCCACGCATTTTGATAATTTAAGCCCAAGCTACCAGCACGATAAAGTTGCCCTGACATTTTTATGGCAAACTGCTGAAATAGTTGAGTATCGTTTTCATCATACTGCTGATCTTGCCCAGCTATTATTTTATTACGTTCTTGCATACTGTAATCAACACTTAAAGCAGTATCGCCAATGCGGGTACGGGCACTGAATTTGGTACGGGCGAGCTGATCCTGATCTATCTGTACTGTGGCATCTAACAATAGTTTATCAAATAGCACCATGGAGCTGCCCAAGGAAAAATACTGTTGGTCCTGCCCTTCATCCGCGACTAAAGATGAGACTCCACCATTGAGTGAAAACCAATCTGTTATCCCACGATTGTAACCCCCTGATAACAACACACCCGGGGCTTGTAAATCACTTAAAGTAGAGACCCCAAACAATGATTCACCGACCTGTGTAACAGAGAACCGATATTGGCCTTCACCTTGCTCTACGGCATTACTGGTAATAAAGTATTGTTCGGTTTTACTCTTTATTTGCCCCTGGGGACCATAAAAAATAATTTCAAATTGATTGTCGCCAAATAACAAGTCCACATCGTTAAATTCGTAGCGACCATTTTGCAGACTCATTTGCTGGCCCACCAATATACCATTTCGATATAACTCCACATCCCAGCCGAGCTGAATTTCGCCGGCTAAATTAATCGTTTTATTATCGTTGATTTGTGCCAATTTACGGTTAGTAAAACTAAAACCGCGACTTAATGATGCAGTATTACCTATGCCTACTTTAACCGGGGTAATATCACCAAACTGCACTTGGGTAGCCTTTAGTGGTCCAAGTAAGTTGCCTTGTGTGGATTGTTTGGAAAGTGTCAAACGTACATCACTTAACTGCTCCTGGTCATTACCCGCGACAAAAAACTGACTATTTAGATAAGCAAAATCGTGGCTACCTAAAACTGAATAACGGGAGCCATTACGTTTTGAATCTATAACTGTAGCCAACTGCACATCCACTAAGGGGGCGGATAACAGGTCATAACTTGATTCGATCAGTGGTAACACCGCATCACGTCGGCCTGAGTCGTTGCCTATGGATCGTTGCTGCCGCGCTAATCGCTGCTCAATAGGTAAAGGCGAATCTGCGTTGACGCCTAATGCCAGATTAGCAAAATCAAAATTAAATTCTAATCCCAGCCATTGGCCGACCGCTGCGGCTTCCACGTAAATATCACCGTCGTCAGTAAGGGTATATTGGCTTTTATCTAGTGAGTAGGACTTGCTATTTGCCGTTACCGTTAAATTATTATCTTTATTTTCAGGAAGTTGTAAGCTAAAACTTTTATCTTCAGCAATATACCAACCCGTTGCTCCCCCTGCCAAAACATTAACCTCAATGGCAAAATCCAGTATATCAAACAGTGTGGTTAAACTTATTTGTGCAACTTGCTCACTTTTAATGGCGTAGACGTCGGCCAGATATAATTTACCAATGTTCAACGAAAGAAATAACTCTTCACCGGCAGCAAAACGAGATGAAGGTAGGCTTTGCTCTGCGAAAAGCTCAGTAATAGGACGTTGGTATTTACGATTGACTTCTTTTAGCAAGGCTACAAATTTTGGGTTTCCCAGGACAGACTTTAGCGGTAAGCGCTGAACGGCAAAAATATCCATGCTCAGCAGACTCGTAACGAGAAAAACAAGTAAGGTAAAGGAATAAGTAGGCATAAATATCCATTCTTTATTGATAAAAATAGATTTGCAAATAATGCGCCAATTTAAATTGTCTAAAATTTGACACATACTGTTTAAGATGGCTCAGCCCGTATTATACCAATCCGTGTTAGTAAATGATCGCTGAGCGAGAATGTAAATAGGCTTAATTAAGGCGCTTGAATGAAGTGATAGTGGTGCTCTTTCGAATTCGGGCAACGCAGAGTAAGCCTATTTAAAATTCGCCCAAACGGAATGCACCAGCGTATTTTATCTGCGATATCGCTCTTTGAAAGGTAATGATTATTCCTGCATAACGGCGTCTTGCTCAAACCGCTGGACGTATTCTCAGTGGGTACTTATTAATACCGATTGGT
>JBKEFM010000073.1:0-18624 GCA_046709505.1 Paraglaciecola sp.
GTGCTCAAAAGCGACCCTTTTTTTACCCAAATCGATAACCAGCGTTTCTGATATTTTATCCTGAATGGCCTGGCGATTGGGATCCCAGTATATTTGCAAAAAACCCAGTAGGCCTGTCGCCAAACCAGCCCCGTAGCCTCCGTATCGACCAAAACTTTCCCATAAATTCAAGCCATTTCCATCCAATTTTAATACCTTAATGCCTAACAATCGCTTACCCGGGGTTTGGCCCTTCCACCAGGCCGTAAAAATACTGAAGTAAAATGCTGCCCAGCCAAAACCCAAGCCCAGGTCTTCAGCAATGCCTTTAAGCCAATCCATCAAACTAGGGTTATTAGTGAACGAGCTTTCAGCAACTTGCTTATCATTGATCTTCTGAATTACCTTTGCAAAAGGCGGTGAAGGTACAGTCGCATCCTCTATCCTTCCCTCCGTTACGCTATCCAAGGGTTGCTTATTGACAATACTGTCCATGCGTAAGGGATGCTGCAAATACTGTTGTTTGAGATGGTTTTGTAACTGCTGGATTTTCTCTGATGTGAGGCTATCCTCAGTGGCCTCGCTAAATACAGTCAGTATTTCTAGAGAATTTTCTTCAGAAAAAGCGGTTTCTACCAAGTCTGCGCTCAACTCATCTCCAAGCGTTTTCCAACAATCATAAGCAACGACGCATTGCCCTTGTTCGATTTGCTTGGATAACTGACTCGTTTTAATAAGATACTTGGCTGTTAAGGCAACTCCGACAACGGAATCGATATCTAGTCCTTTGCTGTCAGTTGTTTGATTCTCAATAGCCCTGAGGTAATTAGTTTCATTATTCGACTCTTCTTCTGAGATCCCGAATATACCCAAGACAAAAATAAATAACAGCGCTGCGGTTAAAAACCGTAAAAGTATACGGGGACCGTTAAAGCGTTTTTTTTGTTTGAGACGATTTCCCGCCTTAAAGAAAGTTGCGGCGGCGACGATCGCTAATACAAGACTGCTAACCTGAGTCAATAAAGCGATTAACACAATATCAATTAATATTGCCCAAGCTCTACGCAGTGGGCTGGCCAAGCGCACACCAAACAAGTCGGGAGAAACATGAAAAGCATAAGGCGTAACGATTTCACGGGTTTCTCTACGGGACAGATTGGTAGATTCGGGCAAATCAAGGTCTGCTGTTTGCATCATATAGCCTTATTTTTTACCGTTTACTTAGTGTTTTATTCCTTTCCTAATACCATCAGGGTCGAAGGGAACAGATACAGTTGGTGTATAGTTAGAATAGTGCATAAGCAGAATAAAATGTCATTTTTCATAAAATGAAAAACAAGCGCTTGCGTGCATGGGCGGCGCCCTTTAATTCATGGGTTCTGTGTTTTTATGGTGGTTGGTTGCCCTGCGCATTGATACTATGGTTCTATGCCAACAGGGGCTTTAGTCATCATTGACAGTCAATTTCTATTGGTTTACCGGCAGAATCAGCAAGGTGTCAACCAACTGTTGTAATATCGGCACCAAAACCTCTAGCTTGGCAACGTCGAGCACAAAACCCTGTGTATCGTCTTGCAAATAAGTGGCTTGTGACAACTCCAGCTGAATGGCGTGAATATGATTGTGCGGCGCACCAAAATGCCGGGTAATGTAGCCCCCTTTGAAGCGCCCGTTACACACATGAGTGTAGCCGCTTTTACCCGCTACCTCGGCCAGGCCATCGAGCCATTTACCCTCACAAGACAAGCCGCCATTGGTACCAAAATTAAAGTCCGGCAGTCGTCCTTCAAACAGCATAGGAACATGGGCAGCGATGCTGTGGGCATCAAATAAAATAGCATAACCAAATTTCTCTTTAAGGCGGCGCAGTTCCTGTTGTATCGCCATATGATAGGTCAGCCAGATTTGCTGTTTATAGTTGTCTCTTTGCTGAACACTCGGTTGTGCATCTGGAGTAAAAACAGGGCTACCATCAAACAATACATCGGGAAACAACCCGGTAGTAGGGGAAGAATAAAGGGGTTTATCATCCATTGGCCGATTTAAATCAATAACATAACGGGAATAGTTAGCTTGGATAAAACTCGCTTTGCTGGTGTGTAAGAAAGGGTATAACTGGGGGATATACCAGTCGGTATCCGGCAGTAGTCTGGCCTTTTGGCTTAAGCCTGTTGCCACCTCAGGTGTAAGTTCCAGGCCAGAGTGGGGCATACTGATCAGCAAAGGTGAATCACCCTGCTTTAACGTAAAGGGGTTCTGAATCTGATTCATTGTGTCACCAGACCTTTTTTAACCCGTAGTTTAAGTAAGTCTCCTCCCAACCAATAGCTGAGTTCTCCTGGACTTTGGATATCCCAGCACACAAAATCTGCTTGTTTACCGATTGCTAATACACCTAGTGAATCCTGCAAGCCCAGTGCTTTGGCAGCATGATAGGTGGCGCCTGCCAAACTCTCTTCGGGGGTCAAACCAAACAAGTTGCAGGCCATATTTAACATTAAGCGTAACGATAAGGCAGGGGAGGTGCCCGGATTAGCATCGGTGGCGACAGCCATGGGTATTTGATACCGACGCAGCAAGGCAATGGGCGGTTTTTGGGTTTCATGTAAGCAGTAATAAGCTCCAGGCAATAACACCGCCACCGTACCCGCAGCAGCCATAGCCTGGGCATCCTGCTCGGTCATATATTCCAGGTGATCTGCCGATAACGCCTGATACCCTGCAGCCAGTGCACTGCCCCCCAAGGGCGAGAGCTGTTCGGCATGGAGTTTAACCGGCAAACCTAAGGCCCGGGCCTGATCAAAATAACGGGCGACTTGCTCGGGGCTAAAGCCGATATTTTCACAAAAGGCATCTACCGCATCGGCGTAACCGAGTCGGGCGATTTCAGGTAATACCTCGGCGCATAGATAATCGATATAGGCATCTGCCTGACCTTTAAATTCTGGTGGTAACGCATGGGCGGCCAGACAGGTGGTTTGAATATCTACTGGTAAAGCGTGCTCTAGGGCTCTGGCCACTTTGAGCATTTTGATCTCGTGCTCCAGGTTTAGCCCATAACCTGATTTGATTTCCACAGTGGTAACCCCGTCACTGATCAGGGCTTGCAAGCGTTTGGCAGCGCTGTCGAACAAATCTTGCTCACTGGCGCTTCGTGTAGCGGCCACCGATGAGGCTATGCCCCCCCCTGCTTGGGTAATCTGCTGGTAACTGATCCCATTAAGACGTTGTTCGAATTCACCCGCGCGATTACCGCCAAATACCAGATGGGTATGGCAATCTATCAAGCCAGGTGTCACCCAACCGCCAGCCAAATCATGGGTGGTTTTTGCGTGATAGTCAGGAAGATCAACTTTCTGGCCAAGCCAGACAATTTTGCCATCCGCTACGCCTATGGCGCCATCATGAATCGGCGCATACTGGCCATCCACCATAGTTGCCAGATGAAAACCCGACCACAGAGAATCAAATTCCATGACGGCCATGTCAGGTGTTTTCCTGCTCTTTGGCCATGCTGGGCAACAAGCCAATTGGCATCAAGGGGTTATGCACGGCTTCCAGTAACAGGCTGTTGGCGTGTTCGATGTCTGCGGCGAAATAGCGGTCCTTGTCATAAAAGGGTACTCGGGTACGTAATTGGGCGCGAACCTCTTCCAGAGCCGTACTGGTGCAAAGCGGCTGGCGAAAATCCAGGCCCTGTACAGACGCTAACAATTCCACAGCCAAAATACCTCTGGTATTGCCAGCCATATCTGTTAAACGTCGGGCAGCAAAGGTGGCCATGGAGACATGATCTTCCTGGTTAGCCGAGGTGGGGATACTATCTACCGACGCAGGGTGGGCGTAGGACTTGTTTTCACTGGCCAGGGCGGCAGCCGTAACCTGAGCGATCATAAAACCGGAATTAACCCCACCGTTGTCGACCAAAAAAGGCGGCAGTTTGCTTAAACTGCTGTCAATTAACAAGGCCATTCGCCGCTCGGATAGACTGCCTATTTCGGCAATGGCCAGAGCCAGGTTATCAGCGGCAAAAGCCACAGGCTCGGCGTGAAAGTTGCCACCGGAGATGATGTCGCCGTCATCCAGAAAAACCAGCGGATTATCCGAGACGGCATTAGCTTCTACTAGTAAAGTAGCGGCAGTATTTCTAATCTGTTGTAAACAGGCTCCCATAACTTGGGGTTGGCAGCGTAAGGAATAGGGATCTTGCACTTTTTCACAGTCTACATGGGAGTCACTTAGCTGGCTTTTTTCACCCAGTAAAAGACGATAAGCTGCGGCTGCATCCATTTGCCCTTGGTGGCCCCGAGCCAGATGAATACGGGGATCGAAGGGACGACGGCTGCCTAAAGCTGCTTCAACAGACAAGGCACCACACACAGTGGCCGAAGCATAAAGATCCTCAGCCTGGAACAAACCTTCCAGGGCAAAAGCCGTTGATGCCTGGGTGCCGTTTAGCAGGGCTAGCCCTTCCTTGGGCCCCAAAGTAATGGGCGCCAGTCCGGCAATGTTAAGCGCCGCCTGGCCTGATAATATTTCCCCTTTATAGCGGGCTCGCCCCTCACCTAGCAATACTGCACTCATATGCGCCAACGGTGCCAGATCCCCTGATGCCCCCACTGAGCCTTTTTTGGGGATACAGGGATAGACTTCACTATTAACCAGAGTCATCAGTGCCTCGATAACCTTAAGGCGAATACCTGAATACCCTCTGGCCAGGCTATTAATTTTCAGTACCATGACCAGTTTAACGGTGGCGTCATCCATCGGCTCACCAATGCCAGCGGCGTGAGACAACACTATGCTGCGTTGCAGGGTTTCCAAATCTTCAACGGCGATACGGGTATTGGCTAACAAACCAAAGCCCGTATTGATGCCATAGACTGTGCGCCCCTGGGTGATCACATCGTTAACTATGCGGGTACTGGCTTCAATGTCGGCAACAGCCGAAACATGTAAAGACATATTAACTTTCTCTTTGCTAATGCGGCGCAAATCGTGCAAACGCATCTGGCCTGGTACTAGGGTAAATTCAAACATGTTATCTCCTGTGGCGCGCCAATGATCAGCGGGCATTTTTTTGGGTTGACTGGATCATCGGCAAATCCAAGCCCTGCTCTTGGGCGCACTCTATGGCACTTTCGTAACCGGCGTCAGCATGGCGCATGACACCGGTAGCTGGATCGTTATGCAGTACTCGGGCGATACGCCGCGCCGCCTCATCAGTGCCATCCGCCACTATGACCATACCTGAATGTTGTGAAAAGCCCATGCCTACGCCGCCGCCATGGTGTAAGGATACCCAGGTGGCACCGGAGGCAGTATTTAATAATGCGTTTAACAAGGGCCAATCGGAGACCGCATCTGAACCATCCTGCATGGCTTCGGTTTCCCGGTTGGGGCTGGCTACCGAGCCAGAATCAAGGTGATCTCGGCCAATGACCACAGGTGCTGATAATTCACCGCTGCGCACCATTTCATTAAAGGCCAGGCCTAGTTTTTCCCTTTGGCCCAGGCCCACCCAGCATATTCGTGCCGGTAAGCCCTGAAACTCAATGCGCTCTCGTGCCATATCCAGCCAGTTGTGCAGATGAGCATCATCGGGTATCAGCTCCTTGACCTTGGCATCGGTTTTGTAAATGTCTTGTGGATCACCAGACAAGGCTACCCAGCGAAAGGGGCCGATACCGCGGCAAAACAAGGGGCGAATATAGGCGGGCACAAAACCGGGGAAATCAAAGGCGTTTTGCACCCCTTCTTCCAAAGCCATTTGGCGGATGTTGTTGCCATAATCAAAGGTTACTACCCCCATTTTTTGAAAATCCAGCATGGCCTGAACATGCACGGCCATAGATTTTTTGGCGGCTTTGACTGTGGCCTGGGGGGCATCTTGCGCCTGTTGTTTGTAAACTTCCCAGCTCATGTTTTGCGGCAAATAGCCATTGAGGGGATCATGGGCCGAGGTTTGATCTGTGACCATATCGGGTTTTACCCCACGGCGCACCAGCTCTGGCAAAACATCGGCGGCATTTGCGCACAAACCAATAGAGCGCGGCACTCCCTGCTGAGTGTAGCGGGTAATGCGGGCCAGGGCATCGTCCAGGTCTGTGGCCTGTTCATCTAGGTAACGGGTTTTAAGGCGAAAATCGATACGGCTTTGCTGGCACTCAATATTCAAGGAGCTGGCCCCGGCTAAGGTGGCAGCCAGGGGTTGTGCGCCGCCCATGCCTCCTAAACCAGCAGTGAGTACCCAGCGGCCGCTTAAATTACCGGCAAAATGCTGACGCCCGGCCTCTACAAAGGTTTCGTAGGTCCCTTGCACTATGCCCTGGCTACCAATATAGATCCACGAACCCGCAGTCATTTGCCCATACATGGCTAAACCTTTGGCATCGAGTTCATTAAAATGTTGCCAGTTGGCCCAGTGGGGGACTAGGTTAGAATTGGCGATCAATACTCTGGGGGCATCTTTGTGAGTGCGAAAGACCCCCACAGGTTTACCCGATTGCACCAGCAGGGTTTCATCTTCTTCTAAGGCCAGCAAAGAGGTGACTATCTGATCGTAACACTGCCAGTTACGGGCGGCGCGACCAATACCACCGTATACCACTAATTCCTCTGGGTTTTCGGCCACATCCGGATCAAGGTTATTCATTAACATGCGCATAGGCGCTTCCGTCAGCCAGGATTTTGCGCTGAGGGTGCTACCCGTTGCGGCTTTAACTGTACCGCTGCGAAACCGGGAGTCGTGTAATTCTTTAGCGTTCATATTTACTACCTACACACATGTATATACAAGTTAGGGCCTAACCATAAATGCTGTTCAGGCCAAGCGCAAGTTTTTTAGCGGTTGGGAGATGAAATATGTTGGCTAGCGAATGACATCCTTTTGGTCAATTAGCGTCCAAAATGCCCGAATAACTGAAAGCGCGACCCGGGTGATAATAGCCGGGCGGTGGTAACGATATTCTGCCCCGCCCATGTGCGGCGCTTGATTTGTAAACATGGCTCATGGTGGCCAATATGTAACAACTCGCACTCCTGGGTGGTTGGCAAAACGGCTTCCACCAGGTGCTCCCCTTCGGTCATGGGGGCCACCTTCATCAGATAATCATAGGCAGTGTGCTGAATGAAATCTTGTTGATCATAGTCCGGTGCCAAAGAGGCATTCACCACCCTTTCTTCAAGCTGGATAGGTTGCTCACTTTCAAAATGCAGAATGGTTGAGCGAAAAATGCTGTGATTAGTTCTGACCCCAAGATTCATAGCTTCTTGCATATTGGCCTTAGTTCGCACCATCTCGATTAATTGGGCCCGGTGGACATGGCCTCTGGCGGCGATTTCTACGGCAATGTTGTGCACTTCGAATAGGGCAGAATGGGCCTTTTTCTCAGCCACAAAAGTACCTACCCCCTGGTGACGGATGAGCATTCCTTCGGCAGTTAATTCACGCAAAGCGCGATTGATTGTCATGCGGCTGACACCTAAAGCTTCAACCATTTCGGATTCAGAAGGTAGCCGTTGATCTGCCAGCCATTCTCCGCTGGCGATCTGCCCGGAAATGGCTTGCTTGACCCGGGCATAGATAGGCACAGGGGTACCTTCGCTAGCCTCAAAAAGACGGGTAATCATATTTTGTTTGGAATGAACCATATTTTTGCTACCTTGTGAGTCCTATTTTCAGTATTTTAGGTGGGCAGAGGTTATCCATACCAGCGACTGAAGAACCAGCCCAGTCGTCAGTTTGTGTAAACCACTAGAGCAACCGATCACAACTGTCCCCGTGCGAGGCGGATTATACGGGTAAATCCATTATCTTGACAGTTATGCTTGTCTATACAAGATTAATTCCACTAGAATAACAAGCTAACGCAGCCGTTACCCGGAGATAACATGAGCCACCAGGTGTATTTTGTTGAACAGGCCTTGTTGGCCGACGGGTGGGCACATAATGTGCGCCTGGAAGTGGATCACGGGTATTTTACCCGCATCAGTAACAATGCCAGTTCTGCTGGCGCTATTAAGCTTAACGGTCCCATGTTGCCCACTGTAGCCAATGTGCATTCCCACGCATTTCAACGGGTGATGGCAGGCATGGCCGAGGTGAGTCTGGACCCTAACGACAGTTTCTGGAGCTGGCGTGAACTGATGTATCAGCTGGTGGGCAAACTCACTCCCCAAGACGTCTTTATTATTGCCCGTCAGTTGTATATTGAACTGCTTAAAGCAGGCTACACCCAGGTGGGCGAGTTTCACTATTTACATCATGCCCTTAAGGGTCAGCCCTATGCTCAGCCACATGAAATGTCGATACAGCTTATCGAGGCCGCTAATCAGGCTGGCATAGGTTTGACCTTGTTGCCGGTGCTCTACGCCCACAGTGGTTTTGGTGGTCAGTCACCCACATCCGGCCAGGCCCGCTTTATTCACGACCCACAGCAATACCTGATGTTGCATAACCGCTGCGAACAGCTTTTAGCCGGGCACAAGCTTCACCGCTTAGGAATTTGTTTTCATTCCCTGCGCGCGGTCAGTAAAGGGCAAATGCTCGAGGTATTGAGCGCTAGTGCCAAAGATATGCCGGTGCATATTCATATTGCCGAACAGCAAAAAGAAGTGCATGACTGTGTACAGTGGTCCGGGCAGCGGCCCGTTACCTGGTTAGATAATGAAATTGGCCTGGACTCACGTTGGTGTCTGGTGCATGCCACGCATCTGGATGCCAGGGAAATTAATCTGATAGCCAAAAGTGGCGCAGTAGTCGGGTTGTGTCCTACCACAGAGGCTAATCTAGGGGATGGGATTTTCCCGGCAGTAGATTTTAATCACCAACAGGGCCGATGGGCAATTGGCTCAGACAGTCACGTTAGTGTGTCCCTGGTAGAAGAGCTCAAAACCCTGGAATATGGCCAGCGTCTTTTCGCCCAGCAACGTAATCGTCTGCACAGTGAGGCACAACCCCAGGTGGGTGACTTTTTGTTTAACCAGGCTCTGGCTGGTGGCAACCAGGCTTGTGGGGTGCAACTTGGGTTGGCTGTCGATAAGCGAGCAGATTTTATGCTGCTGGATCCTGACCAGCCGTTTATCGGCGCCAGTGGGCCTAAAGACCTGCTCAATCGCTGGATATTTGCCATCAGTGCTAACGCGATCAAAGGTGTGTATGTGGCGGGCAAGCCAGTGGTGCAAAATTTTTGCCATCCACTGCAACAATTAGCTGCCAGGGAATTTTCCCAGTTGCTCAAACGACTGATGGGCTAACAGATAAACAGTTGATTTCTCTGCAAGACGTGGCATTGACATAGCCTTAAACTGTAAAACACCTGATAAGGTATATCAGGCGTTTTACGCGAAATTACTTTCTACTTCTACCGTGGTCTCAGTATGCTATATGAGACGTGACCGTGAAGCTCAAGTCGGCCTTAAATAGCCTTTTCAGTTTCTGTAATCATCTTGAACAACTGGTCTTTTAGGTGCAAACGTTGAACCTTAAGCGTTTCAAGGTAGTCATCTGCCACCGGGCTATTTTTATCTTCTATTTCTCTGACTTCAGTGTCTACCTGGTGATATTCACCAAATAATTTGATGAAGTGATTATCGTTCATCTTCAGGTGACGAATAGTGTGATGATGATCAGGGAAATCCTCGAGCAAGGTGTGTTTTTCTAACGACATGGTGAGCAACCTTTCAGGTAATTGGGTAGACTTACGCTGCGATGGAAAATATTATCCCTACTTCTCCCTCTTATTCCTTGATCTACATCATATTAAACCATCTTAGATTGTTCAGCCGGTATTTGTATTTTTGTGAACAATCAGTGAATGACAAATAGGAAATACCTGCCGTTTACCCTTTCCCGTCAAAGTGGAGAAACATTGCCTTTTGCAGACAGCATTGGGGTGCAACAACAGACGCAAAATATTTTGGCTGTGGTGCTCAAGTCAAGGGTGATATAGCGCATGCTATCTGGTTATTTTGCATCTTGAACAAAAGTACAGAAGTTTGTTAATTGGCTGCTGGATCTTGTTATACTTTGTAACAGTAATGTATGTGAAACCTAAACATAAACATAAATGTGAGTTTATACCGTCTAACCAAGTTCACCTGTTTGTCATTGACGAGTCTTGTTGGAAATTTTTTGACTGGAAACTATTTGGCGTCTTTTTGTTTGAACTTTTTTCAGCGGTTTTTTGGGTAAATTAATTTTGATACGGAATGATAATATGAAAATAATTTGCATTGGTGAGATGCTCATCGATTTTGTGTGTACAGATACCAATAGCGGTTTGGTTAACGGGGTTAATTACGTTAAGAAATCCGGTGGCGCACCCGCTAATGTTGCTGCTTGTATAGGTAAACTTGGTGGGGAACCTGTTTTGGTCGGTTCGGTTGGTAAAGATCCTTTTGGTGAATTTTTGATTGAAGAAGTCAAAAATTATGCCGTCAACACAGACTATGTGGCGATGTTACCTACTTCAACTACCCTGGCCTTTGTATCTTTAGGTGATAATGGTGAGCGGGAATTTGCGTTTAACCGCGGTGCAGATGAGCAACTTAACCTGGATGACAAGACCATAACTACTCTGCTTGATGATTCGATTTTACATCTTGGTTCAGCAACAGCGTTATTGGGTGGCGCCCTTGGGGACAGTTATTTAAAGCTAGCGCAACAAGCTAAAAAAAGCGGTAATATAATTTGTTTCGATCCTAATTTTAGGATTGGTTTATGGCAAGACCGTGAAAGCGCATTTAGAGAACGCTGCAATACCTATTTTGCCTTAGCCGATATCGTAAAAGTTAGCGATGAAGAGCTAGTTTTGCTGTCGCAAAAAGACGATATGGCCGCAGGATGCCAATATTTTCATGATCTTGGTGTGAAGGTGGTGTTAGTCACATTAGGCCCGGATGGTTGTTTGATTTCACAAAACGGTCAGCACTATATTGTACCTGCCTACGAGATTAATGCCGTTGATACCACGGGTGCCGGAGACTCGTTTATCGGCGCCATATTATTTCAAATGGCCCAAAGTGAGCCAGGAGAAAATTTTTATCAAGAAGACTTTAAAGGCTTTATAGAATTTGCTGGCAAAGTCAGTGGCCTGGTGTGCGCAAAAATTGGTGCCATGACAGCGTTACCAACATTGCCTGAAGTCGAAGCGATGTCCTTTACCGTAAAAAGTTAGCCTGAGCAGATAAAGCAAATTGCCCAGCAATACAAAAAGGAATGCTAGCGTCCCTTTTGTATTGCTCTTTCTAAAAAAACGAGCCAATCGATATTCAATAAACATCCAGCGCTATCTCGGTTGGTGATCAACTGCTCAACCATTTTTGAGCACACAACGTCTGGCGTTGAATACTCTTTACCTGCTCTATGGCAAAACGGGTTGGGTTGAGGACACCGCCATGAAGGTACTGGCAACCTTTTTATTAATAGCGCAATTTTACCAGGGCGATATTTGCACTAAAAAAGTATTTTATTCTACTATGGAGTATCCGCATCCGCAGCGAAACTGAGAACCAGAACAGGATCAGACTAATGACAAAAAAAATGCTAATTATTTTCCTTGCCACCTTGGTGTGTGCTTGTAGTAACAGTAACTGGCGCAATGCCAGTCGCGAACCTGCTGGTATTGCGCCTGATCCAGCCATACAAAAAGGCGCTGTGATTGAAATTTACGCAGCCGATGCGTTTAGTTGGCGAGGGTGGTTTGCCGTGCACACCTGGATCGCTACCAAGAAAGAAAATGCAGCGGACTATAAGGTTTACGAGGTGGTGGGTTGGCGTATAAAGCAAGGTCTGCCGGCATTGCGTGAATACCAGACAGCAACACCTGATCGCTATTGGTATGGGGCCAAACCGCAAAAAATTCTGTCGATCCAAGGGGATAAAGCCACCCAGCTTATACCTGAAATAGCCGCTGCGGTGAGTGATTACCCCTGGTCAGAGCAATATACTGTGTTCCCGGGGCCAAACAGCAACACTTTTCCTGCCTGGATTGGCTTACAAGTCCCCCAATTGGGCCTGGACATGCCTTTTCGCGCCATCGGCAGCGGTTATGCAGACTAATTTATCAGTCACTAAGGCTTTACCATGATGAAAATAATGCTCTCCCACAACTATAATTTGATAATGTTAAAACAGGCATTCTATTTTAGCAGGGGTAGGGGATGTAATGGATATCGAATTGTTCACACTGCAGCACAATTCTGCTGATGTTCTAGCTCGAGTTCAGGCCATTGAATTTGCTTAAACCTGTGCTGAACCAACAGCGCTTATCGTCCCTTTTTAGGGTTTTCCTCACTTTTCTCTGCCAAATTACTGGATACCATATGAAAACCAAAACACCCTTAGTTATTATCCTACTCCTTATCGCCAGTAATTTATCCGGCTGCGTTATAGCAACGGTCGCCTCTGTTGCAGTAGGTGTTACAACCACTGTGGTAGGAGGGGCAATTGATGTCGTTGATGCCGTTACGCCAGATATTATTGATGATGAGGACGAAGAACAAGATATTGATGACTAACAAAGAAAACAGCTGCTAGGCTTTTTTCTTTGTAATTATGCGCAGAGCACCCCGTGGTCCGCAGGAGATGTACCTATCATTTTCAGGCTCAATGTCAGTAAGCCAAGCTGAGGTAAATAATACCGGCAGCAGTCATGCTGGCTAACTATTCAACTGTTATTGGCCCCTGGTCCAAATCAAGATCACGCACAATAATGAGCAAATGGTCTGAGTCAGTACAATGGACAAAATACTTTCAGGTAGCAAAGTGGAAGCCCCTGAAATCAACCCCGCCAATGAAAATTGCGTAGCCCCTATCAAGACCTCATCAGTGCCACCATTTTCACTGAAATACTCCATGTAACAAGCTTGAATATTAGGTGAAATAGCACCCATCACCCCGATGGTTAATACAATCGCCGCTACAACAAGTGCCAGTTGTGGGTGCAATAGGGTAACGAGCAACAATATGACCAGCGCAACAAATTACAGCGTTAAACCCCATATAAGGATCTTCTCTGGTGTAAATTGGTTCAGTAGCCAGCGGTTGGCGAGGTTAAAGACCAACATTAAGACCACATTGGCGGAAAACAGTATGGCAAACAGTTGTGGGCCAACACCAAAATGTTGTTGGTAAATAAACGAAGAGTGAGTGATAAATAACATCAATATTGAAAACGCCAGGGAGGCGATGAGCAAAAAACGCATTGCCTCGTGGTTCGATATCACGGATTTGTAACGTTGCCAGACAGTGATTTTTTCCAGTTGTTGTCTTTTTTGTTCACCTTTAAAAACCACAGTTTTTAATAAGATAATGACCAGTACTGCATAACCCCCGAGAAAAATAAATATAGTCGGCCAGCCGATATAGCTGACTATTAGTGCGCCTATATTGGGCGCAAGTGCCGGTGCTAATACCATCAATAAACCGATTAAGCTGAAAAATTTCGCCGCTTCCTTGCCTGACATACGATCACATTAATATGGTTGATAAAGTCAACCATATTAATGATTGAGGAGCCACAGATGAGACTTCGGGAATATATTCTCAGCCTTACCCAGTACTACCGGGTTAATATCCGGGCGGCGGTGAATGCCAGTGAGTTGGGTTTAAATGCTATGCATGTGCGTTGTTTATTTGTTATTGCCAATACTCCAGACTGTACGGCAAATTGTATCGTTAAAAATATGGGCCGGGACAAGGCGCAAATCGCTCGTTTAGTGAAGGAAATGCTTGCCAAAGGTTGGCTTGAAAAGCAGGCCAATAGTGAAGATAAACGCAGTCAGATTTTGACCTTATCGGCCAGTGGTAGCCAACTACAACAAAAAATCAGTGTGCTCGAACAAGACTTAGAAAACACGATTTTAAGCGGCTTATCTGCCGGGGATGTGGCCGATTTCCAACGTATCGCAGGAAAAATGTTGGCTAATTTATCCCACAAAGAGGGCTGAAACGGCGTATTATTCATGCGTTATTAAGAGTGCTTTTGGGATCTTGGTGATTTTATATATTGCCAGGGTGCAAAATTCCCTGCTGATTTGTGAGCACCCATAGCGCCCGCAAAATCTTATATTGAGCGTTAGTTTTAGGTATCTAACTGCAGACAGATAATTTAATAAAACCTCGCTAATATTCGCTATAAGGACAGGCTTTTAAAAAGCATACGATAGCGCCGTTCGGTATACTTAAACTACCCATTATAGTCTTGCTGCCCTGCCGATCTGTTTGACATACTTTACATTAACCCGTAGTAATCAAATGGATGTGAATACTTGAAAAAAATAACTTTTTTGCTTTTTATATCGTTATTTAGTGGGATTGCCCATGGGCAATGTGAAGGGGAAAAGCAAGAAGCGGACAAATGGAATGCGGTACTTAAAAATAAGGTAAGCGAGTGGGCCCGTGATCATCATCGTCAGGCCAAGAGAGTATTTCTGGACTGCTTGCGAAAACAAAATAAAATCGTTAGCCAGTCTCCGACCTCCAGCCCAGTATCTATTATTCCCAATAAGCGCCAATATACAAACAGGTTCAAACGTCGCTACAAAACTGAGAATGTTAGGGTGTCGGATTACACCAATTTTACCGGCAAAAAAAAATCGCGGTGGTATACCTATTTTAGCGATTCGCCGCAATGCCGTCACAACAGTGGCAATATGCAGGTATTTGTCGCTTGCGCAAAAGTACGCAAGCACTCCTTAGATCGATTTAACCGCAGATGGAACGACATAACCCAGCAGTTAAATCCCTTGTTAGATGAAAATTAATTTCTTACTGCGCGTACAATCAAGCATGTAATCTGATCATAAATCCAATATCAACCGTGGGCTAAGCGCCCGTGAGCAGCAAGGTGTTGTTAGGTCCATCTGCTGTTTTTCCTTTTCGATTAGAAAAACATCTTTACGGTCGGCCTGCCCTCCAGTAAACCCGTTACACAGGTGCCACATACGCCTTCTTCACACGCTACCGGAATAAAGATATCGTTGTCTTCTAATACATTCAAAATGGAGCCGTCAGGAGTGTTATGGTCAACTTCAGCCGGAAACTTTCAAAGCCCGAATCTTCTTTTTGACTCGTTTTGGGCTTACCTTCACGTTCACAACTCTGTGGCAGGTATGGAGATATGCAGGTACTGTATCGACACACCTGTTAGAATAACACGCCATTTTTGACGATCTGAAATTCTCGTTATACGCAGAAATCGTTCTTTTTCTGACGCTGACTTTTAATGCCAAGGGTATACATTCAAAGCGTTTGTATATTAATAAAAGCGTCTAAAAATAGGGTGGCAACACTACCTTGGATAACTATTATCTGTTGCCTTTTTGTTGATTCTTATTTTATAAAACCACTGGCGTTCATCGAAAAAAAAGCTGCAATTATTTCCCTTTGTGAGGGGAAATACTTTTAAAGTTGGATTGATAATGTCTTATATAAAATGTAATTCAAAGTTGAATATGAAAATACAAAAAGTAAATAAAGTCGCCACACTCAACGCTTACATGACTTACCTTTTTTGCGTGATACTACTTTTATTCACTCACCTGATATCAGCTAGCGAAAAACCCTACACAAGCGAAGATTGTATAGGCTGTCATCAGGCACAAACAAAACAATGGCAGTTATCCGACCATGCTAAGTCTATGGCTTTGCCTGATGCGAGCAGTGTATTGGCGAATTTCAATAATCAAACGGTCACTCATTACACCCAGCGGGCCAGATTTTTTACTGAAAATGACCAGTACAAAGCCACCCTTTTTGATAGTGAAGACGATGCCGGGGAAACCTTCGATATTAAGTACACCTTTGGGCATTTTCCCTTGCAGCAATATTTGGTTGAAACCTCACCAAGTCGCCTGCAAGTATTACCGTTTGCCTGGGATAGCCGGCCTGAAAAGAGCGGCGGACAGAAGTGGTATCACAACTACGCCACAGAGGAAGTGACCGCAAAAGATAGAGTGCATTGGCGCCAGCCATTACAGAATTGGAACGGGATGTGCGCTGACTGTCACTCTGACGAACTGACACGTAATTATAATAGTAAAAACAATACGTTTGATTCAACCTACTCACATATCAATGTTGGTTGTGTGTCTTGTCATGGTGTGATGAACGACCAGCCCAACGGACACCCGGGCAAAATGGGCGCATCTGATTCTGCTGAACCATCGTCCGCAAAAAATCACGTTTCTAGCGGATCAGTTATGTCAAAAATGCATATGGGGGCAGATAGTCAGGTCAATCAATGGTTAATTACCCCAGAGCAAGATACCGCCATCTGGCAAGGGAAGGCACGGGATAATCGTTTTATGGATTCCTGTTTTGCTTGCCACGCGTTGCGCGCTCCCCTTGAGGATGGTTTTAAAGCCAATAAACCGTTTCTCGATCAGTTTACGCCGAGTTTTGTGATACCCCCCAATTACTTCGCTGATGGCCAAATCAAAGAAGAAGTGTATGTTTATGGTTCATTCTTGCAGAGTAAAATGTACGACCGGGGTGTGAATTGCCTGGATTGTCATGATAGTCATACCATGAAACTGAAGATTCAAGGCAATGGCTTGTGTCTTCAATGCCACAAAGCATCTGTGTTTGAAACCAAGGGTCATTATAAACATGAGCCCATGTCCCAAGGGGCACAATGTGTAAACTGCCATATGCCGGATAAAACCTATATGGGGGTCGATAACAGGCGCGACCATAGTTTTAAAATCCCCAGACCCGACCTGTCATTGGATTTTGATACGCTTAATGCATGTACCAACTGCCACAGCGATAAAACCAATCAGTGGGCGAGCAAAACACTAGAAAAATGGTTTGGTCAGCCAAAAGCGTTAACACCAGCCAGGCAGACACTGTTGACATTACGCCATGGGCAGAGAATTTCAAAACAGGCTTTTTTCACCCTTTTAGAAGATGAAACCATCGATGCCCTGTCGCGCGCTTCTGCATTAGATTTAGTCAGGCAAGTCACAGGCGAACTGTCAGCATCAGCATTACGTCAATATGTGCAACATAACGAGCCACTGATCAGGCTAAGTGCCGCCAGGGCCGGTGAGTTGGTAGCGCCGGGTCAGCGAGCAAAATTATTGGCTCCCCTGTTAAATGATCAATATAAAGCGGTGAGAGCCGCTGCTGCGCAGTCACTATTAACCTTGCAAGTAGCAAAACAAGATAGCAAGGCCTATGCAAAAGCTTTTCAGGCATTATTAACGGCCAATGAAGTCAGTGCCTGGCGGGGGGAAGGGCGGGTCAATCAGGGCAGCCTGGCCATGCAAACCGGCGATTTTATAGGCACTGAAATCGCCTATAAAAGTAGTATTGAGATTGACCCATATTTTCCCGTTGGTTATTTGAATTTAGCCGATCTTTATCGGGGTAAAGGTCTTGAAGAGTTGGTATCAAAAGTACTATTAAGTGGCATGGAAAACGTGCCTCAATCGGCTGAGATGGCTTACGCTTATGGCTTGCATTTGGTGCGTATCAAACAACTTGACCAAGCCATTGAATATTTTAACAAGGCCATGCTATTAGATAGTTCAAATGCGCAACTTGCCTATACGTATATATTGGCCATGGATGGCAGCCGTAATGCTACAGCAGCATTGCCTGAGCTAATGATGCTAATACCCCGGTATCAGCAGCCACAACAACTGGTTGAATTAGGGATGTATTTAGCACAAAAGCATCATAAAACAGCGGATTTTAAATCGTTTTTAAAACAACTGAATAAACCTTGAAAGCCTTACTCGTCTATTAAACCAGTAGCAGTACAAGTGATTAAGCATTGAGTTCTGGGCATAGCTAGGCTGCAGACTTGTTTGAGTGCCTAGACAACTGATAAAATTTTAGCCACCTGCCCACTGCCATTGTGATTATCAGCAGGTAACGTCGTCTTATGGAAATGGTGATGAGTATTGTTTGTTGCTTGTGCCAAGATCAGTAAACCTCAGTTGAATATTGTTAACGTCCGGTACAATGGTCAAACCCGCTTTAGGATCTAAGTGAGCTTGATAAGAGTCGAACAGGTCGGTTGTCAGCAAAAAAACTGCCCGTAGCGCGAGTAGAAAAAAAGGATAATTATCGCCTATCCTATATTTGCCAGCGCCACGCACAATCTGCCTCCGGTATTTTATTTCTGCTGGCAAAGGTGTTGATTTGGGTGCCTTTAGGTTGGGCTATTTTTTGAACTACACTTATGCTCTTTCAGATCCCTTGGATCCAAGTTTTTGAGTCTGTATCAATTCCCGCTAAAGGGCATTTTGAAGTGACTTGGGTATAGGCCATTTAGCAAAGGAGAAAACCGTGGCAGAGCAAAAAGATGTAAATCCAACTGAGCCTGCTAAAAATCACAGTATCGATTTTGACTTTATCAGTAATTGTGAAGGCGGAAGCTTAAATCAAGGTTATGTGCCTGATGCTGCCAATAGTAAAAGTGGTGTCACCATCGCCATTGGCTTCGATCTTGGTGCGCGCAACGTCAATGATTTGTTGAGATTAAAGCTAGAGCCTGCCTTAATTGAGCTACTTAGGCCTTATTTGGGTTTACAAGGTATGCAAGCTGCACAGTATTTACAGCAACATCCACTGAATATTTCAGACGCTGACGCTAAAGCAATCAATTTAGCGGTAAAAAGTAAGCTGAT
>JBKEFM010000074.1:0-18549 GCA_046709505.1 Paraglaciecola sp.
TGGGGTTTATCCAGATATATTGTGTTTTTAATCGCCAGGCCATGCAGGATAAAATTTCAGAAACGCTGGTGATAGACTGATGCTGGGAAAAAGTCGCTTTTATGCAATATGAACAGGTGGAATAATAGGCAATGGCCAATAGATTAAATCAGTTATTGAAACATTGGCTGGTCAGTAAAGACAGCCAACAATGGGTTTTGGCGACTATTATTGAGACCGATGGCTCATCCTATCGAAAGGCCGGAGCCATGATGATGATCAACAGCCTTGGTCAATATTTTGGTTTGTTAAGTGGTGGCTGTCTGGAGTCTGATATTATGTTACAAGCCAGGCGCTGCTGGGATACGGGGCACAACCGCATCATTGAATATGATATGCGCGAAGAGGAAGACCTGGCCTGGCAGCTTGGCATAGGTTGTGGTGGTATGGTCAGGATATTACTGCAGCCGGTCAGCCGTGAGAATCATTACCTTAGTCTGGACAACCTTTACCGGTATTTGGATAATAATCAAGCCTGTGAGTATCAACAGGTTATTCATCAAAGCGGGCCAGAAAACAGCCTGCTGCCTTGCGACTCCCAGGAGCGGGCAACAGATGACTCCAGGCCCTGTTTTGTGCAAATTATCAAGCCGGTACCCCATTTGGCTCTTTTTGGTGGGGGCGTCGATGCTAGGCCGGTAGTCGCTATTGCTATGCAACTTGGCTGGCAATTAACCTTAATCGATCCCAGGATCAGTTATGCCCGCAGTGAGCAGTTCGATCCGTCTATTACTATTGTTCGCCAATCCCTTGATGAGCTCACCGGCATTGCCTGGTTGCAAAAAATAGATATGGCACTGATTATGACCCACAATATTCAACTTGACGGCCAGTCGCTGGCCCTGGTGCAAAGTAGCTCTGCTTGTTATGTAGGCATGCTTGGACCAACACATCGAACTGAAAGGGTGCTGGCCCATATGAAACTGGACCGTACGGATTTGATCAAGCCCTTAGCCAACCCAGTGGGGTTGCGCTTGGGAGGGGAGTTGCCCGAGTCTATTGCTTTGTCGATGTTAGCCGAAGCTCATGCTTATATCGAGCAAGCGGACGGACAATCTATCAGTGGAATGCTTGATAGGTGAATATCGCCGGGGTGATGTTGGCCGCTGGTAACAGTCGGCGTTTTAAGGGGATTAAACAGTTGGCGATGGTGCGGGGTAAACCCATGATCGGCCACGTAACGGGCCAGTTTGCCGTGCACGGTAAGCTGATGCCTGAGTTACACAGCTTGACCGTGATCCTTGGGTCTGATGCGGAGAAAATCAGACCGCTATTGCCTGATCATGTGCACAGTAAAGTCTGTATGAATTGGCAAGACGGCATGGGCGCAAGCCTGGCATTAGCGGCAAGCCAGGTAGAGCCGGACGTGTCTCACCTGCTGGTGGTTTTGGCAGATCAGGTAGACATAGGCCAGCCGCAAATAACAAAACTTATACAAAACAGTTACTTGGCACCGGATAAAATCATTGTAGCGAGTTTCGAGCATATCACCGGACCGCCGGTGATATTTCCCCGACGTTTTTTTGCCTCTTTGGCTAGGCTAAAAGGGGATCAGGGAGCCAAAAAACTACTCAAAACCCATTGCCAGCAAGTGCTCAGAGTTGACTTGCCCCAGGCTCAGAACGATATTGACACTTGGGCAGATTTGCAGCACTGGCAAGGCAGGGTTAATAATTCACATAAAATATCAAAAGCGCAAAAATGGAGAGGCCAATGATACGTTTTACATTGAACAACCAAGCGATAGAACTGGATGCTGAGCCGGCTATGCCCCTGTTATGGGCTTTACGTGACTTGTTGCATATGACAGGCACTAAATATGGTTGCGGTATTGCCCAGTGTGGCGCCTGTACCGTGCATCTGGATGGTCAGCCAATTCGTTCTTGTGTTATGCCGTTATCGGCTATTGCGGGCAAGTCGGTTAACACTATTGAAGGCTTAGCCGCTGATGCCAGTCATCCGGTACAACAAGCCTGGCTTGAGCACGATGTGCCTCAGTGCGGTTATTGCCAGTCGGGACAGATCATGAGTGCGGTGGCTCTTTTACGGGAACACCCGGACCCTGATGATGCCACTATCGATAATTATATGCAGGGCAATATATGCCGCTGTGGCACTTACCCGAGGATCAAGGCCGCAATAAAAAGTGCCGCCCGACAACAATTGACGAATTACACTTTGGGTAAAAATGTGGGGGCACAGGCATGAAAAACAATATTGCTGTGCAAAATATCAGCCGCCGGGCATTTCTCAAATATACAGGGGTAGCCAGCGGCGCGCTGATCCTTGGCACCCTTATGCCGGCATTTACCCAAGCCTGGGCTGTGGCCGATCCGTCAGGGGATAAACGGGAAAATCCACTCAATTTGTTTGTCAGTATAGACACCGATGGCAGCATTAATATCGTTTGTCATCGCAGCGAAATGGGGCAGGGAATACGTACCGGCATTGCGCAAATTGTGGCTGAGGAACTGTGTGCTGACTGGTCCAACGTTAACGTCATACAAGGTTTGGCTGATGAACAATACGGTAGCCAAAATACCGATGGTTCACGATCCATCAGGCGCTTTTATCACACAATGCGGGAAATGGGAGCGACTGCCCGGGCCATGTTAGAGCAAGCTGCCGCTAATACCTGGCAAGTGCCAGTTTCTCAAGTGTATGGGCAAAATTCTATGGTGCTAGATAAAAATGCTCAGCGGCAGCTAAGTTTCGGTGAACTGGCGCAGGCAGCGGCTCAACTTATGCCTCCTACTATAGATACACTAACCTTTAAATCGCCCGATAACTTTACCTTAATAGGTAAACCTGTGCGTTCAGTTGACTTACCTGAAGTGCTCACCGGAGACACAGTCTTTGGTCAGGATATTTATCTTGATGGTATGTTGTTTGCCAGCATTGAACGCTGCCCCGTGGTGGGAGGTAAGGTAAAAACCTTCGATAAAACAGCTGCTATGCAAATAGCGGGTGTGCAGGCTGTGGTTCTTATGCCAGAGCAAAACTTACCCGTAGTGTTTAAACCCTTAAATGGGGTGGCCGTGTTAGCCAGCAATACCTGGGCTGCCATGCAAGGGCGTAAAAAACTGGCTATTGAATGGGACTTAGGCGCCAACCAAAGCCATGATTCAGAGCGTTATCTGGCACAATTAAAACAAAAAATTGTCACTAAGGGTAAGGTCATTCGCAGTGATGGTGATGCCTATCAGGCCTATGACAATGCCACCAGTAAATTGTCTGCCACCTACACCGTCCCCTATTTAGTGCATGCCCCTATGGAGCCGCCGGCAGCCACCGCTGTGTTTAACAATGGCCAGTGTGAAGTCTGGGCCTGTACCCAAACGCCCCAGTCGACCCAACAAAATGTTGCGACCGCCCTCAATATAGACACGTCCCAGGTAAAGGTAAACGTGACCCTACTGGGCGGCGCGTTTGGGCGTAAATCTAAGCCGGATTTTGCCGTAGAAGCGGCTCTGCTTGCTAAAGCCAGTGGCAAACCGGTGAAAGTTGTGTGGAGCCGGGAAGATGATGTGCGTCACGGTTATTACCATGGGATCAGCGCCCAGTATTTTCAAGCGGGTCTGGATGCTAACGACAAGGTAACCAGCTGGCTGCAACGTACCGCATTTCCCAGTATCAGCTGGACGTTTACCGGTACGACCGATGAGCCCCAAACCGGTGAATTGTCACTGGGTTTTGGTGATGTGCCTGTAGCTGTGGACAATTTATCTTGTGAAACCCATAAGGCCACCGGCCATATTCGTATTGGCTGGATACGCTCGGTCAGTAATATTCAACATGGTTTTGCTCTGGGCTCGTTTGTGGATGAATTGGCAACTGCCGGTGGCCTGACTACAGATAAAATGTGGTTACAATTGATTGGTGAAGACAGGCATATCGATCCCCGAACGCAGGGCTTTGCATATGAAAATTACGGCGAATCTTTTGAGCGTTACCCCCTTGATACTATGCGGCTTAAATACGTATTAACCGAATTGATGGCTAAGTCTTTAGCAAATGTTAAACCTAAGAATAACGAAGGTTGGGGTATCAGTGTACATCGCAGCTTTGTGTCTTATGTGGCGGTGGCGACCAAAGTTAAGGTGCAAGATGGCAAGGTCAGTGTACTGGAAATGCACTCCGTTATAGACGCCGGTACAGTGGTTAATCCCGACCGGGTAAAATCCCAGCAGGAAGGCGCCATGATCTTTGGTTTGTCTATCGCTTTGATGGGTGAGGTGAGCGTTAAAGACGGCGCAGTGGTGCAATCAAATTACCATGATTATCCGGTGCTGCGGATGCATCAGAGTCCAAAAATCTATACTCATATAGTTGCATCTGCCGCTCTGCCTGGAGGGGTGGGGGAGCCTGGTGTTCCCCCTGTGGCAGCCTCGGTGTCCAATGCTATATTTCATGCCAGCGGTCAACGTATTCGGGATCTGCCGGTTAATAAATATTTTAGTGTGTGAATCAGGCAGATTAAATCTATACCCAAAGCCCTTTAAGTTGCCGCCAACAGCGCCGCAGCTTTAAGGCCTAGGGGTATAAACCACCGGGAGCACAGAGGGATCTTTAAGATAGAATTATTTTTCTTTCTCTATGATCTCTGTGATTTTGGTGGTGAATAATACCCAAAGTATCAAATTTATTGGTTAGGGGGCAGTAATAATGGCTATATCGGCGAAGGCTAACGTGTTGGGCCGTCTCATTAATGATTAACCTTATAACCATCGCTAATCAGGGCTTGCGTGGCGGTATCCAGATGAGCCTGTTTGATCAGGAAAAAATCTGTTTCAAAGGTTGAGAGTACAAAAATACTGACATTAACTTTGGCGAGGACCGAACCAATTTGTGCCATGATCCCCACCATAGACAGGCTTAGAGGCCCTAATAATTCTAATGCCCGCCAGTCAGTATCAGAATCATCACTGATGATCTTGATACTGGCCGGAATGACGATTGATAATTCGTCATGGGTTTTACCAATAAAATAAATTGGCGCCGAAAATACCACAGCGGGTATGGGCGCATGATCAGGCAAACTGTGAATAGTAAACATTTCCGGATGCAGGGCTAACGTTTGTTTTGGCATATCGATTCCTTTGCTTGATAAGATTTTATTGTCCGTGAGCACACCGTTAAGTCAAGTGCCAGGTTGCAGACGAGGATGGCATAATAGAACAACGATCGTCTATTTGGCACGTTTTACAAAACCGGTTGCTTTATTTAGCTATAAACTGAATGTTATTCACATTTATGTCAATCTACACTAAGGTTATCCACTTATTCTGTGGATAACCTTGTTGAGTTCTTTTTATATTAGGCTTAATTAACTGATATTAATCACTATTTCATCATTGGTTGGAAAACGCACAAGCGCGACCGGAATACCTGTAAATTAACCGCTAATTGCTATTAAATAACATGCCTATGCAGATTATTTAGAGCTGGTTATACAGTCTATGGCTATGGTGTGACAAAACAAATAATTTACCACCGAGGTCACAGAGCTCACAGAGTAAGCACATCTAAAATAGTCCTATTTTAAAAAACATTAACTCAGCTCGGCATAGGCATGTTAAATAATAATGTTTTTGGCCCTGGTTTACCCTTTAATGATCAGTTTAGTTATGTGCAAAGAACCGCAGTATAGTTTCCGGCTTTGGTGATCAATGTTACATGTTCACAAGGTATTAATTTGCCCCAGATCCTGTTTTGCTACAAAGTGCTGAAAATACTCTGCGAGTTGCTCAGTCTGCGTCAATACTGTTTGCCAATATTTGATCCGCTGTTGTGCAGGCATTTTGGTAAAATCATTCCGATCGGGTATTTTGCCAAAAGGTAATGACGCGATAAATTTTGCAGAGGGAACCAACATGACGGTTTTTGCATAGTTTTTGGCGGGTATGACCCGTGCCAGATTCTTGTCAAACCATCCCGCTTTGGGCTGAGCATTAAAATGCGGGTACAGGGTTAACCCCGGACTGTTTTGCAGTGAAATATCAAAATGATAATCGATAATGCCGCCATCTCTGTACATACCTTTTGGAGCGCCTGCAATATCCCTGACCCCTAACATAACCATAGGAATAGAGCCCGAAGCGAGCAGCGCTGCTTTGATATTATCCTTGCTTAACGCAACTCTGTGGGTGTTAAAACCATGATCATCATCAATCAGCAGCCCGCTGTGGGGACTGTGAAAAATAAAACGTTCGTATTGCCTGGTAAGTAAGCTGCGGTTTACGCGATTAAGAGCATAGCTGGTAACAAGCCCAGCTATTTGTAACGCTTTACGCTCGCAGGCCACCAAACCGTTTGTTTTAGCCACCAGAAAATGTGCTTTAAAGACAGGGTTGTCGATGACTTCTTGCGCGCCCGTATCGCCAAAAACGCGATCTAATAACGCACTGGCACTGGCGCTGATTTCATTGGCGGTGACGTTTTCAGCATAGGTTGTTTGTGAATAAAATTTGGCTAAGCGGCTTATGGCCGCTACCGGATCATTCTGTGCAAAACAGGCTGCCCGAAAAGCCCCTGCTGAAGAGCCCACCAGATGCAGTTCCTCAGTACGGTTGGCAAAAAAATCACCAAATAGATATTTATCCAGGCCAAACAGTGAAAACCATTTTGGTCCGCCTGAAGCCCCTAAAAAAGACGTGAATAAATCACTGCTAAAGCCCTCTTTGTGAATGGTTTGAAGGGCGCTTTTACCGGCATAAATATCTAACATGTCAAGATCATAAATTCTTCAGAAAGTTGAGCACCGAAGTCTACAACAAGGTCGAGGTAAATTAAGTTTAAGTTCAGGAAAAAATAAAATTAATCAGCGCTTACTTCCCATTCGATAAAATTTAATTATGCAATAGTGATGACTATTTATATGATTTAAGGCCGTTCATCCCATAAAAGTGCATTTTCACGGGTAAAAAAAATGTAAAGGTAAAATTTATTTCGCTGCTTTTATGTGGGTCTTATTTTGTATTTGGAAGTATTTAACTTATTAATATGACTAATTAAAAGCCAGTGTAAGGGGGTAATTAAAAGTGATTCGGTGAACTTAATTATCCATTTAAGGGTATTTAATTGCACCTTTATGCTTGCTGATCCCAAGGAATTCGGTTAGTTTTATTCTTCATTAATTTTCTTAGGGAAAAATTTTGAACAGACAATGGCAGGCACTATGTGTTGTAACTGCCTTCTCTGTTTTGTTGAATTATCTTGTACAAGGTTATCTTGCTATTTTGCCACCACTGATTTTTGCAGTCTGGTTGATTAAAAGTAACCTACAACAAGCAACAAAAGGATCTGTATCATCAAAACTAGAAGAGCATACCCCTCCAGTCCTTCAAAAAACCGCTAATATATTACCGGAAGTCATACCGGTAATTGTTGAGTGTGAAACCAATATAAATGATATTTGCAGTACCCAGGCTGATGCAATTAGCCTGCTTACCGGCGCGTTTTCTGATCTACAAAATATGATTAACTTGCAAGGCAAGAGTATTGTCAGTCTGATCACTGTGGGCAATGAAAGTAAAGCCTTATACAGTGACAAAATGCGGGAATTTGCCCATAGTACAGAAGTCACTCTAGATCGTTTTATTCAATCCACAGTTGATATGTCAGCATCATCTAGTGAATTACTCTGTCGCGTAAACAAGATCCATGAAGCCCTGCCTCTGGTGATGCAAGCATTAAAAGATATAGATGGCATAGCCTCGCAAACCAATTTGCTTGCGTTAAATGCCGCTATCGAAGCGGCGAGGGCCGGAGAGCACGGCCGTGGATTTGCCGTTGTCGCTGATGAAGTTCGCTCTTTGTCCAGCCGTTCTTCACAATTCAGTGAAAGTATTCAAAAGCGCCTGCGATTTATCAACAATGAAATAAGTTCTCTTACCACTGAGGTGGGCACGCTTGCGTCCTATGATGTCACTTACGTGATTGATGCAAAACGAGATATCAAGGCCGCACTAACGGGCATTATCCATAAAGCAGAATCTGACGCTGGCGTGATCAGCCATTTGGATGAGATTTCCCAAAATTTGGAATCGGCCCTTGGACAAGCTATCAGAGCGTTGCAATTTGATGATATCAACAATCAAAATTTAGCCTTTACTAAAGAAACCTTAGGTTATATCAAGGAACTACTGAGCGTTGCTTGTGCACCTGAGGGAGACGCTATGCTTGAGGATTTTAACCGTTGCCGCGATGCATTTAGGGCCAAACGTGAGGGCAAACATAATCCCGTTTCATCAGTGGATATGGAAGCGGGTGAGCTCGAGCTTTTCTAATGCCTAAAAAACATAAAAGATGAGTGAAACCCGAGTATTGAATATTTCGCAACGATTCGATTTTGGTCAGCACAAGGCCTTCACCGGCCAATAGACAATAATGACTTCAATCATAGGGTTGCGCTTAAGGTCGCCCCTTAAAAAAATTTGCAAGGGTATTTTCCAATATCCGCAACAGCGTGAAATGCGTTTGCAAGATGTCAATCAGGATGATCGCATTAACTTTACACTTTGAACCAAAACGGGCGCTACTCAGTTGTGCTATGAGCGATAGTGGGCCGGGTTATCAACAGTATTGGGTAAAAGGTGAGTGAATGAGCACTGTTTGGCAAAGGCTAAAACTCGAACAGCAACTTAGGAAGTAAATACAGGTATTTGCTTCAGGAAATAGAACTTCAGTGGTCATAAAATGAGAACTAACAAACTATGAGTAAACATATATTAATCGTTGATGATTCACCTTCCATACGGCAAATGGTTGAGGTCACCCTAAAGTCGGCTAATTACACAGTAACGGCTGCAAAAGACGGACAGGAGGCGTTGGATATTTGTAAATACACCCGTTTTGATTTTGTGCTGACTGATCAGAACATGCCCCGCATGGATGGTTTGACCTTGATCACATCCTTGCGAACCTTACCTGCTTATGCGACGACTCCCATAATTGTGCTTACCACTGAGGCCAGTGACAGTGTCAAAGCTCAGGGTAAGGCCGCTGGCGCCACGGGTTGGATGGTAAAGCCATTTGACCCCAAAAAATTATTAGAAGTAATGAGTAAAGTCCTTAGTTAGGCCATTCAAAGGAATAATATGTCAATCGATATGCAGCAATTCCATGGGGTGTTTTTCGACGAAAGTCAGGAACATTTGGATAACATGGAGCACGAATTAATGGAGCTGGATTTAGCTAATCCCGATGCTGAGCAACTTAACAGCATATTTCGTGCTGCTCATTCAATCAAAGGCGGCAGTGGCATATTTGGCTTTGATGCGTTAACAGGCCTTACCCATATCATGGAAAATCTACTGGATAAGGCACGTCAGGGCACGACGACATTGAATGAGGACATGGTCAATATTTTGCTGCAAACAGTGGATTTATTAAAAAACACCCTGGACAGCTACAGAAATGGACAAGAGGTCGATCAAAGCCAAATAGATAAAGGTATTGCAGTACTGGAATCAGTAATAAGTAACGATCAACGCAGGGTGGCAGAGCCTGTAATTGAAGAAGATGCTGGATTTGGTTTTTTTGATGGGCCAACAGCCGTTAGCGATGACATAGAAGGTTTTGGCTTTTTTACCGATGCGCCGCTAAAGGAGGATCAAAGCAATAAAGCCTATGGACTGTATGAGAAAAGAGCAGATAAATCAGCCCACGTTAGTCAGGTCAGCGTAGAGATAAATCCAACAAATCAAGGGGGGGAACGACCCAAAACCACACAGGAATCAGGGTCTATCAGGGTAGATACCGGCAAAATAGACTCACTGGTTAACCTGGTAGGCGAATTGGTTATTACTCAGTCTATGTTAGCGATGATAGGTTCCAAAGTTACCGGAACAATTGAAGATAAGTTACAAACTGCGCTGGCTGAATTACAACGTAATACCCGGGAAATTCAGGAGTCGGTAATGTCGATGCGCATGTTACCCATGAGCGTTACCTTTAATCGCTTTCCCCGCCTGGTTCGGGATCTTTCGACTAAATTAGATAAAAAAGTCGACTTAAAAATAGAAGGTGGTAATACCGAAATCGACAAGGGAATGATTGAAAAGTTGGTTGACCCTCTCACACATCTGGTGAGAAACAGTATCGATCACGGCATTGAAACTGCGCAGGAGCGTCTTGCTCAGGGTAAGCCCGAGATGGGAACCGTGATACTGCGAGCTGAGCAAAGAGGGGGCAGTATAGAAATCAGTATTACCGATGACGGTGCGGGTTTAAATCGCCACAGAATTTTAGCCAAGGCCACTGAAAATGGCCTTTCCGTTGATCCCAACATACCCGACGGCAAAGTATGGGAGCTGATCTTTGAGGCGGGTTTCTCAACTGCAGCGGCGGTCACTGATGTGTCTGGTCGGGGGGTAGGCATGGATGTAGTGCGACGTAATTTAGAGGCCATAGGTGGAAGAATTGAAATCGAGTCCAGCGCAGGTAAAGGTTCAGCCTTTCATATTCATCTGCCCCTGACTCTGGCCATAGTAGATGGTATGTGTGTGTCGGTAGGTGATCAAATTTTTGTGGTGCCACTGGTTAATATAGTGGAATCCATTCAACCCTCAGTGGATCAAATCAAATCTATCTCAAATGACGTACTGCTGTGGATCAGGGATCAGTACTGGCCTCTGGTGCGCTTGCATAAAGACATGCAAATTGACAACGCTATTACCGAGCCAAACAAGGGCATAGTGGTACTCATCGAAAGTAGTAAAAAACGTTTTGCGTTGCTGGTTGATTCTTTAATGGGACAACAACAAGTAGTAATCAAGAGTCTTGAAAAACATTATAAACGAGTGCTCGGCGTAGCGGGTGCAACCATTATGGGGGATGGGGGGGTCGCTATGATCCTCGATGTCGAATCCCTGGCTGGCCAGGTGAAGATCGCAAGTACAGAGAGTGAAAAAACATGAGTAACATCGAAAAAGGCCACGAACATCAGATGCATTCTGATGCAGACTCCCGAGAGTTTCTCAGCTTTGTGCTCGGTGATGAGCATTATGCCCTGGACATTATGTCAGTGAAGGAAATTCGTGGCTATGAAAAGGTCACGAAAATTGCTAACGCGCCGGCATTTATCAAAGGGGTCATTAATCTGCGAGGTGACATCGTACCCATAGTGGATTTGCGGCTTAAATTTAATGTGGGGGAGGCGACTTACAACGAATTTACCATAGTGATCATGCTTAATGTTGCGCAGCGCATAGTAGGCATAGTAGTGGATGCGGTATCGGATGTGATCCGTCTGGCAGATGACGAAATCCGACCGCCACCGGAATTCGGTGTGGCCTTTGATAGCCGCTATTTACTTGGATTGGTAGCCATAGAAGATCACATGGTTATCTTAGTTAATATTGAACGTTTGATATCCAGCGATGAGCTTGGATTGATAGAACAACAAACCGAAACAGTTCAGGACTAACAAAATGAAACTATTAAATATGTTTAAAAAAAATTCGTTAGCTAAGAGTCATAAATTACAATTGTTACGCAGCGCTCAGGCACTGGATGCCAGTTCCACCAGCTTTATGATGGCCGATGTAGACCTTAATATTATCTACGCCAATAAGGCGGTACAGATCCTGCTAAAGTCAGTTGAAAAGGACATTAAAGAGGCATTGCCGCAGTTTTCAGCTGATAATTTGATGGGACAAAATATCGATATCTTCCATAAAAATCCGGCCCATCAACGGGGGATATTGGGCAATTTAAAACAAACACACACAGCGTCAATAACAGTGGGGCGCCTCAATTTTAGACTCACCTTAAATCCCTTGTTCGATGAACAAGGCAAGAATACCGGCACCGTAGTTGAGTGGCTCAACCAAACAGAATTATTGGTGCAATCGGGTATGCTGGACGCCCTGGATCGTTCACAAGCGGTGATACAGTTTGCTCCTGATGGCACGATCAAAACGGCCAATAAAAATTTCCTGGATACCATGGGCTATACCCTAGAAGAACTTGTGGGTAAACACCATCGCATATTTGCCGATCAGGCCTATGCAAACAGTAATGAGTATCGTGAGTTTTGGCAGCAACTCAATGAAGGTAAATTTTCTACCGGTGAATTTAAACGCTTCGCCAAAGGTGGCAGAGAAGTTTGGTTACAGGCTTCATATAACCCCATAGTCAATTCAGCTGGAAAGGTTACCGGTGTGGTTAAATATGCGGTTGATATCACAGCGCAAAGCTTAAAAAATGCTGACTATACTGGTCAGATTGAAGCCATCAGTAAGGCTCAGGCCGTCATCGAGTTCAACATGGACGGGGTTATCCAGGATGCTAATGACTTGTTCCTGCAAACCATGGGTTATACCTTGGGTGAAGTGAAAGGTAAACACCATAGTATTTTCGTAGAGCCATCCTATCGCAGTAGTCACGAGTACCGGGAATTTTGGGAGCAGCTTAATGCCGGTGTCTATTCAGTAAATGAATTTAAACGTATTGATAAAATGGGCAACGATGTCTGGTTACAAGCATCTTATAATCCCATTTTAGACATGAATGGCAAACCCTTTAAAGTAGTAAAATATGCTACCAACATTAGTGGTCGTAAACAGGCTATTTTTGAGATTAAAGACGTGTTGTTGAGCCTGTCAGAAGGCGATTTAACCACTTCTATCAAAAGTGAATTTGAAGGTGAATTTAAAGAACTTGGTGATGCTATCAATAGTTTTATTAGCGACCTCACCGACACTATTTCGCAAATTAACGTCGCCACCGGGACCATCAGTGGCGCATCCACCGAGATAGCCCAGGGTAATGCTGACTTATCCAGTCGTACCGAACAACAGGCCTCCAGCCTTGAAGAAACCGCTTCCGCCATGGAGGAACTCACCGGTACGGTGCGTCTTAATGCAGAAAACGCTAGTCAGGCCAATAGTTTAGCCTCACAAGCCTCTGGTGTGGCCATTGAAGGAGGAAGCATCATTCAAAAAGTCGTCGAGACTATGTCTTCCATCAATGAGTCAGCACGGAAAATATCGGACATCATAGGGGTGATAGATGGCATTGCCTTTCAAACCAATATCCTGGCTTTAAATGCAGCCGTTGAAGCCGCCAGGGCTGGAGAGCAGGGCCGTGGCTTTGCCGTAGTAGCCTCTGAAGTGCGCTCTTTGGCTCAACGCTCTGCCAATGCAGCCAAAGATATCAAGGAGCTGATATCTGATTCTGTACAGAAAATTGAAAGTGGCAATACCTTAGTGAATCAATCGGGCGAAACCATGGATAAGGTGGTGACTTCGATTAAACGAGTGAACGATATCATGTCGGAAATCGCCGCTGCCTCGGCAGAACAGGCGACGGGCATAGATGAAGTGAGCAAAGCCGTCGCGCAAATGGATGAAGTTACTCAGCAAAATGCCGCCCTGGTAGAAGAAGCCGCTGCAGCAGCCGAGAGCCTGCAAACAGAAGCAGAGCAACTGGCAGTGAGAGTCGCCACGTTTAGGCTCGATGATAGCCAAGATGAACAAGCTGGGTTGAGCAAGAAAAGGCTGCCACATACGTCGCCCCCAAGTGCAAGACCCAAAGTCCGCACGCCTAAAGCCCCTGTCGCCAAGAAACTGAAAATTACGACCGATGAGGATGAATGGGAGAGTTTCTAAGTCGAAGCAACTTATGGTCCCTTCAGCCAAAGATAAGGAGTTTTTATTTAGTCGCCAGGATTTCGAGCACATACGGGAGATACTTTATGCAAAAACCGGAATTCGGCTAGCTGATAGTAAAGACTCCATGGTTTATAGTCGCCTTGCCAGGCGCTTACGGGCACTTAAAATCCCGACCTTTGCCAAGTATCTGCTCTTTTTGCAACAAAATACTGAAGAAGATCAGTCTTTTATAAATGCGTTAACCACTAACTTAACGTCATTTTTTCGGGAGCAGCATCATTTCCCGCTGCTAAAGGAATACCTCAACGCTCATCCCGGTAAAAAACGTATTTGGTGTGCTGCCAGCAGCACCGGAGAGGAGCCTTATTCCATTGCCATGACGGTAGCTGAAACCTACGGTAGCTTTAACACCGAGGTGGAGATAATTGCCAGTGATATTGACAGTGCCGTACTGGAAAAAGCCAGTATGGGAGTGTATACCCAAAACAACATTAAAGACCTGGACAAGGACATGTGTAAACAGTTCTTACAAAGGGGCAAAGGCAGCAATGCAGGTAGTATCAGGGTGGTCCCTGAATTGCGCAAAATGGTACAGTTTAGACAGATTAACCTTACGCATAACAAATGGGATATCGAGCCTGTGGTTGATGTACTGTTTTGTCGTAATGTGATGATCTATTTTGATAAAGCTACCCAATTAAAGATCCTGTCCCGTATGGTCGCGTTAATGCCTCCCGATGGCTTATATCTAGCAGGCCATTCCGAAAACTTCTCAGGTGCCGGCCACCTGGTCACTCTGATTGGCAAAACGGTTTATAGACCGGTCACGGTGAAGCACTCATGAGGTTTGATAGTGCGGATGAGAATCGCAGCTTTTCACCCAATCGTTACTATGACCGGCACTTTGAACGTGAAGTCGTGAAAATATTGCCCGGCGAGTACTATGCCACAACCGATGAAACCGTCATTGTCACTGTGCTGGGGTCTTGCGTGGCAGTATGCCTGCGTGATCCTAGGCGTAATATAGGTGGGATGAATCATTTTCTGTTACCCAGTGATGGCACTTCCATTGCTTCCGTGTCCGAGTCAGCCCGATATGGGGTCTATGCCATGGAGTTGTTGATCAACCAGATGTTAAAACTCGGTGCCACTAGAAATAACCTTGAAGCAAAGATATTTGGCGGAGGGAACGTGTTAAGTGGTTTCACCGTCAATAATGTGGGGGAGCGCAATGCCGAATTTATTATGGGCTATCTGGTCACTGAACATATTCCCATCATCGCCAGCGACCTGCTGGATATCTATCCCCGAAAAGTTTACTTTTCACCTCGCACCGGCACAGTAAGGGTAAGGAAAATAAAATCCTTACATAACACCACTATTATGGATCGGGAGAGTGAATACAGAATGCGCATAAAACACGCCGCCAAAGGTGGTGAAGTGGACTTATTTAATGAGTAAAAGCAGATGACAATAAAAGTATTAGTAGTGGATGATTCAGCTTTAATCCGCAGCTTGCTAAGTACTATCATTAAAGCTGAAAAAGATATGGTCTTAATTGGGTCAGCCCCAGATGCCTATGTGGCCAGAGATTTAGTGAATCGCTATGCACCGGATGTGATCACACTTGACATAGAAATGCCCAAAGTTGATGGCTTAACCTTTCTTGAAAAATTAATGAAGGCCCATCCCACTCCGGTAGTGATGATTTCTACCTTAACAGAGCAGGGCGCGGGTGCCACAATACGCGCCCTAGAATTAGGCGCGATTGATTATATCGCTAAACCCAAATTAGATGTAGCCCAGGGCATTGAGGAATACCGGCAACTTATTCTTGAAAAAATTCGCACCGCGGCTGTGGCTAAGGTAAAAACGGTAACCCCCCGTATTAACAATGAAAATTTGGTTTTACATTACTCAGGCACCGAAAAAATCATTGCAGTAGGGGCATCTACCGGTGGTACCGAAGCGATCAAAGAATTTTTAATGCAGTTGCCTGCCAACAGTCCGGCTGTGGTGATCACGCAACATATGCCGCCGGGATTTACCACCAGTTTTGCCAAACGACTTAACGAACTGTGCAAAATAAAGGTGTGCGAAGCCAAAGGGGGGGAGCGTATTTTGCCCGGCAATGCCTATCTTGCACCAGGCAATTTTCACTTAAGCATAGAGCGCAGCGGGGCGGATTATCGTACCCGCTTGCTTGACACCCCAAGAGTTAGTGGGCATAAACCCTCGGTGGATGTGATGTTCGCTTCCTTAGCAAAATGTGCGGCGCAAAATACTCTGGCGGTGATCATGACAGGTATGGGCAGAGACGGCGCCCAGGGCATGTATTTATTGCATGAAAAGGGGGCTTTTACGCTGGCTCAGGATGAGGCCACTTGTGTGGTGTTTGGTATGCCAAAAGAGGCAATAAATCTTGGCGGGGTAAATAAAACACTACCCTTGACCCAATTAGCGCCGGCAGTGATACAGAAACTTCAGACATTAAAGGCCGGATCCCGTTTATAAGCCCCACAAAATTTATAAAACAATAAAAAACACCCGCTGATGAATAACAGAGATTGGGTAAATACCCTGCTAGCAAAGGCTTTAAGGCCAGTGATGATCCCTAGTCACAGTTGCTATACCTTTTTTGCCCATTATAACCCCCTATTTTGTCTATATTTACAGCACTTAGATTTCAGTGGTGAAAAAGCGCTTGCAGTCCCATAAAAGCATCGTTATTATACGCGCCGCTTCCAAGTAAACACTTGGAACGCATAGCCAGTACCCAGTGCGTCCGTAGCTCAGTTGGTTAGAGCACTACCTTGACATGGTAGGGGTCGGTGATTCGAGTTCACTCGGACGCACCATTTTCTTGATACATATCAACTCTTTACGTCAAATAATCCTATTCTGTTAAAACTTAAAGCCCCTTAGTATTAAATCTGTGGTCGATCTGTGGTTCCAACTTGATTGTGGCCATAAAAAGAAATTAACGGATGAAGACTTCACTCTGGGTGAGGCTCGACGGTGACGTCACCGCAAATAACTATTGTTACCCTAAGTAAAAAAACAATACGTCTGCATTCATTGGCGACTAAAACGTTTATCTTTTACAAATCTGCTTTTTTTATTGTGATACCCGATTATCTCTTTTAAGTGTTTTCATTTAAGAGTTCAATTTGAGGCGTACAGGTCCTGATTGATTACTAGGGGCTTTTAATCCAGTCGACATCGTCAACGCCATTTTGACATCCCCTTACCATTACTCAAACCAATAGCGTTCTGCTCCCCCCTGACTTATCCCTGTCACTTCATCAGGACCATTGCCCATTTAGCCCGCTGCATCATCGTAACCCCAGGGTCAGTATGGATATTAAGCGTTTTTTAAACGTTGGTCTCGGCAATGGCTCGCTTGCATAACAGATATGCAACCTATCGGTGATGGGAATGGGCAACTTTATTTTACTAGCCACATCACTCACAAGTTGGCCATCTTTAAAAACAGTTGGGATCAGGTGTTTTTGTCAGTCAATCTCAATAATGTCGTCTGTTGCTTCTGAGGGTGCCATGATCTGCCTGTTCAAAATAATGAATGCTGCGTAATAAAACCTTACCCTAATATGCCTGCCAACATAAGTATTTTACCGCCATACACTGTTAGTAACCGTCTGTGTTACGTATCAATAACCGACAACAACAAGTTCATGGGTGTAGCTGTTATGGGCATAAATTATTCACAACCTATTTGATCTTCACCGCGGTAAAAGTTAACTTAGTTGTCAAATGGATATAACACTTAGAACGGGATGTTCTTAATCCCTTCTGGTCCTCCACAAACATAATCAATTAGTACACATCATCCGTTGTCTGAACCGGTGCGGGTTGTACCTTTGTTGTTCAAGGGAAAAGCACTACATGAGTCAAAACGACAGTACCCAAACTCCAACACGATTTACGAAGACATCCATGATAGCAGCAGCCAAGGCAATACATTTATTCGGCCCGTTATCATGGATGTCCTGTTAATTTTGCTCCATTTGACTACCTCACAGACTCATTTTAAATGATATTTACCCTTGAGCCCACTTCTATAAAGCAATGCCAATAATGTGATTATATGGACAAACTATTTAACTTGGGTGTCTAGATAATTCAAAATGCTGTTGTATGTTTTTCACTGCCTGGGTACGTTTTTTTATGCTGGTATGTTTTGAGGTTTCAGGAGTGGTTTGCATCTTCGCTCTGATAGGATTTAAATCCACATAGGCCATACAAGCTAATACTGCGCTCTCATCCAATAAAGCTTGAGATTTAAACCGACCTTCCCAGAAGCGCCCTGTGCAACGGTCTTCTTTATTGGCTTCCCGAGCAATGTATTCGTTCAGGATGCGCATAAACCAACTGATGTCGTAAAGCCGTTGCCGGTACCGCTTAACTGTTTCATCAAAAGTAATAAGCTCACCTGCGCTTAACTTATCGCCTTTAACATACTTCTGGGTTAACAGCGTGCCCTTGTGCAGTTTGTGATAGCGCCTTAACACCTCATCGGTATCCCAAGTATCGGCCAAAGTTTTATCAACATACAACACTATATGGGTGTGGTTGCTCATCACCGCATAGGCACAAATATCGATAGCAAAGACAGTGGATAAAAACAGCACGCGGTCTTCTACCCAACCTCGGCGATGCTCGTAACTTTGGCCTGAGTGTTTATCCATACCACACAGGAATGAGTGGCGAACACAGCGCGATACACAGTGATAAGAAAGCGTATCAATTAAACTGACTTGGCTTTTGCGAGGCTGGGGCATAACACACCTACCTGACTGAAAATGAAACACCCGATAAGTTTTGTTCAGTTTAAAAAAACAGGTGAAATTAACATGGATGTCCATGTAAGTTG
>JBKEFM010000075.1:0-18368 GCA_046709505.1 Paraglaciecola sp.
AAGCTAATTTTTGCATATCTGCGATTTAGCAAAGAGCATCGCCGTTCTTTACAAAAGCCCAGGCGAACTAAATCAAGCCCAGTAGCGACCACCACTTCTTTGTTATCAATATTAAAAATGCATCTTATATTTCAGCTGTTTTCTAAGCTAATTTTTGCATATCTGCGATTTAGCAAAGAGCATCGCCGTTCTTTACAAAAGCCCAGGCGAACTAAATCAAGCCCAGTAGCGACCACCACTTCTTTGTTATCAATATTAAAAATGCATCTTACATTTCAGCTATTTTCTAAGCTAATTTCTGCATATCTGCGATTTAGCAAAGAGCATCGCCGTTCTTTACAAAAGCCCAGGCGAACTAAATCAAGCCCAGTAGCGACCACCACTTCTTTGTTATCAATATTAAAAATACATTCTATATCTCAGCTATTTTCTAAGCTAATTTTTGCATATCTGCGATTTAGCAAAGAGCATCGCCGTTCTTTACAAAAGCCCAGGCGAACTAAATCAAGCCCAGTAGCGACCACCACTTTTTTATACTTAAACACCACAAATAAGTCCTGTATCCAAAATCATTGGTGTTGCCGATAGGCAGAAAAAAAACTCAGCCCCATAAGCTCAATCTTCAGGTAAAGCACACCGTCACGCCAAGAAAAATATGCAACACTCCTCTGTCCATGAAGACACAAATAAGGTCGAGATATCCAAAAAAACAAAGTAGCACCCTGACAGGTGTTACTTTGCTTTGCTTAATTTAACTTAACAATTACATTATTTCTACTGCTATAGCTGTCGCTTCTCCACCACCAATACAGATCGCAGCAACTCCCTTTTGCAAATTTCTCTGCTTTAATGCATGCAGTAAGGTAACCAGAATACGAGCACCGGAGGCTCCGATGGGGTGACCTAATGCACAAGCTCCACCTTTTACATTGACCTTGCTTGGGTCTAACTCCAACTTTTTTATGGCCAACATGGTGACCATGGCGAAGGCTTCGTTGATTTCAAATAAATCAACATCATCTTTATCCCAACCGGTTTGGCTAAACAACTTTTTCATAGCACCAACAGGTGCCACAGTGAAATTTTCTGGCTCTATGGCATGAGAACTGTGCCCTACTATACGCGCTAAAGGCTTTAATCCTAGCGATTGTGCTTTGCTGCTGCTCATAACCATTAACGCTGCAGCACCATCGGAAATCGAACTGGAATTAGCAGCCGTAACGGTGCCATCTTTGGTAAATGCCGGACGCAAGGTCGGTATTTTTTCTGGTTTAGCATTACCTGGCCCCTCGTCTTGATCTACCACCACATCGCCTTTACGAGATGAAATGGTTACCCCACAGATTTCATCCACAAATAATCCGTTTTCTATAGCATGACTGGCTTTGGATAAAGAAGATAAGGCAAATTCATCCATTTGCTGACGGTCGATATTTTCACTATCGGCTGTCGCCTGGGCGAAACAACCCATAGCCTTGCCGTCATAGGCGTTTTCGAGTCCATCGAGCATCATATGGTCAAGCACCTGACCATGTCCCATACGATAGCCTCCCCGCGCTTTAGGCAACAAATAGGGAGCATTGCTCATGCTCTCCATACCGCCGGCCAAAATCGTCTGGGCGGTACCAGCTTTAATTAGATCGTGAGCTAACATGACCGCTTTCATTCCTGAGCCGCACACCTTATTGATGGTGATCACTGGGGTTGATAATGGCAAACCGGCTTTAAGTGACGCTTGACGAGCTGGAGCCTGTCCCAAACCTGCTGGCAATACGCAGCCCATGATCACTTCATCGACCATAATATCGCTATTACCCGCTGTATCTAAGGCTGAACGCAGAGCACAAGCCCCTAGTTCAGTAGCTGAGACACCCAACAATGCGCCCATAAACCCACCCATTGGAGTGCGTTTCGCACTAACGATCACCACTGAATCATGACTCATAATCTATCTTTCCTTTTATATGTATTGAGGTTATTTGCCGTTAACTACTATAGCGCTGCTATGCGATTATGCAATTATGCAATTGTATAAACACCATTAACGTACTGGAACGTTAACACTGACAATGACAATGCCCCTATCTGAGTTAAATTCACATTTTTTGTTGACGAAATGTTAGTGATACTTTACCTTTACGTTAACTAACCTTCACGTTAACGTAAAGGTTAGTTATTCAAGGAACGCAATAAATTGTAATAAGGCCGCAGTATGACTAACAAAATTTATACTATTGGGGAGTTAGCCAAAGAGCTGAATATCACCTCTCGCTCCATTCGTTTTTACGAAGAATCCGGCTTACTTTGCCCTCAACGCAACGGGCAAAACCGGGTGTATAGTAAAAAGGACAAAGTCAGGCTTAACCTTATATTGCGGGGTAAGCGCCTGGGATTTTCACTGGCAGAAACCAAAACCTTATTTGCGCTATATGACAGCCATCAGAACTCACAGATACAACTAGAGGCCATGCTTACCATGACCACTGAGAAACGCACACAAATGTTGCAACAGATGGAAGACATCAAGGCCTTGAAAAACGAGTTAGATGAAGTTGAATCTCGTTGCAAAGAGGAATTAACCTTACTACAGCAAGGAAAAATCGCATGAACACTGCCTACCCCACACTCAATTTTGGCCTAGGTGAAGATATCGATATGCTCAGAGAGCATGTTTATAATTTTGCTCAAGGTGAGATAGCCCCCCTGGCCGACAAGGCCGATGCCGATAATGCATTCCCCAACCAATTGTGGCCAAAACTTGGTGCAATGGGCTTACTTGGTGTGACGGTAGCTGAACAATATGGAGGCTCAAATATGGGTTACCTAGCCCACGTAGTTGCCATGGAAGAGGTCAGCCGGGCATCCGCCGGTATTGGTCTTAGCTATGGGGCTCACTCCAATTTATGTGTCAATCAGATCAACAAAAATGGCACGCAAGCGCAAAAAGAAAAATATCTGCCCAAACTGGTTAGTGGCGAGCACATAGGTGCCTTAGCCATGAGTGAGCCCAATGCAGGATCGGATGTGGTAAGCATGAAGTTGCGTGCTGACAAGCGTGGCGACCAATACATACTCAATGGCAACAAGATGTGGATCACGAATGGCCCAGACGCCCACACCTTCGTCATATATGCCAAAACTGATATCCATGCTGGTGCCAAAGGTATGACAGCCTTTATCGTTGAGCGTGGCACGCCAGGTTTTAGCCATGCCCAGAAACTGGACAAGTTAGGCATGCGCTCGTCTAACACCTGTGAGTTAGTATTTGAAGATTGTGCCGTACCGGCAGAAAATATCATTGGTGAAGAAGGCTCAGGAGTAAAAGTACTGATGAGCGGCCTGGATTATGAGCGTTTGGTGTTATCCGGAGGCCCTCTGGGTATTATGCAAGCCTGCATGGACATAGTTGTGCCTTATATCCACGATCGGCAACAATTCGGCCAATCTATAGGTGAATTTCAGCTGGTACAAGGTAAAGTCGCCGATATGTATACCCAAATGAACGCGGCGCGTGCCTACGTCTACACTGTTGCCCGCTCCTGTGATCGCGGTGAAACTACACGCAAAGATGCCGCCGGAGCCATACTCTATTCCGCCGAACTGGCAACTAAAATAGCATTGGATGGGATCCAACTATTGGGTGGCAACGGTTACATCAATGAATACCCCACGGGTCGTTTATTACGTGATGCCAAATTATACGAAATTGGTGCCGGCACGTCGGAGATCCGCAGAATGCTCATTGGCCGTGAATTATTTAAAGAATCACGCTAAATAGCACTTTCAGTGCAATACCAACTTAAAACGACATAAAAATGCAACCTACAGCTGTCAGGCTTAAATTCAACAAACGCTAAAGCCTGATGCTGCTTGATTGGAGCCACAACGTGCCCCGTATCACTAGTAAAATAAATCCTAAAAGCCAAGATTTTGTCGATAATGCTGCTCATATGCAGCTGCAATTAGATGATCTGCAGACAAAAATAGCCGAAATATCACTCGGTGGAGGCGAAAAAGCCAACAAACGTCACACCGACCGAGGTAAATTATTACCTCGCGATCGTATCAATAATTTAATAGACCAGGGGTCGCCTTTTTTAGAGCTCTCTCAACTGGCTGCCTGGCAAGTCTATGAAGACTATGTCCCCGCGGCGGGTATCATTGTCGGTATTGGACGAGTCTCAGGAGTGGAATGCATGATCGTGGCCAATGATGCCACGGTCAAAGGCGGTACTTATTATCCATTGACCGTCAAAAAGCACCTGCGCGCCCAAACCATCGCCCAGCAAAACAACCTGCCCTGTATTTACCTGGTCGATTCAGGGGGGGCTAACCTGCCCCTGCAGGATGAAGTGTTTCCGGATCGGGAACATTTTGGCCGCATATTTTTCAATCAGGCAACCATGTCGGCTCACAATATTCCACAAATTGCCGTGGTGATGGGCAGTTGTACCGCCGGTGGCGCCTATGTGCCTGCCATGGCTGACGAATCAATTATTGTCAAAAACCAGGGCACTATTTTCTTGGCTGGCCCTCCCTTAGTCAAGGAGGCTACGGGAGAGGTGGTCACCGCAGAAGAGCTTGGGGGCGGCGATGTACATTGTCGCACCTCAGGTGTAGTTGATCATCTGGCTAATAACGACCACCACGCCTTGCAGATTGCCCGGGATGCTGTGGCCAGACTCAATCGTTGCAAGCCATTGCTGCTGGATGTTAAAACGCCAGTGGATCCTGCCTATCCCAGTGACGAAATATACGGTATTGTGCCTAAAGACAGTCGCCAATCCTATGACGTGCGGGAGATCATCGCACGCATAGTTGATGCCTCTGAATTTGATGAATTCAAAGCCCTGTACGGTAATACGCTTATTTGTGGTTTCGCCCGAATTTTTGGCTACCCGGTGGGGATAGTTGCCAATAACGGCATCTTATTTGGTGAGTCGGCGCAAAAAGGGGCGCATTTTATTGAGCTGTGTGCCCAACGTAAAATTCCATTGGTATTTTTGCAAAATATCACTGGTTTTATGGTTGGCAAACAATATGAAGCCAGTGGGATCGCCAAACATGGTGCCAAAATGGTGACCGCGGTGGCTTGTGCCCAGGTGCCAAAGTTCACCGTGCTGATAGGGGGCAGTTTTGGTGCCGGCAACTACGGGATGTGCGGACGGGCATACGACCCACGCTTTATGTTTATGTGGCCCAATGCCAGGATATCAGTCATGGGCGGTGAACAGGCCGCGGGTGTTTTGTCACAAGTTAAGCGCGCCCAACACGAACGAGCCGGAAAAAACTGGACACAACAAGAAGAGCAAGCGTTCAAGCAGCCGATAATAGATACCTATGAACATCAGGGTCATCCCTATTATGCGTCCGCCCGTTTATGGGATGACGGAGTCATCGATCCAGCGGATACACGTTTTGTATTGGGCTTGTCTATATCAGCCAGTTTAAATAAACCCATTGAGGACACCCAGTTTGGGGTGTTCAGAATGTAAGGATATAATAATCATGTCCCATAACACTATTGAAGATAACGTACTTTGTCATATCGATGAGCGTGGCGTTGCCACCGTTACCCTTAATCGTCCCGAGGTCCATAATGCCTTCGATGACAAACTGATCGCCCGTCTGACCCAAATATTCAAACAGTTAGGTCAAGACAAAAAAGTACGGGTGATGGTGCTGGCTGCTAAAGGTAAAAGTTTTTGTGCCGGTGCGGATTTAAACTGGATGAAACGCATGGCCAGTTACAGTTATCAGCAAAATCTGGCTGACGCCAACGCCCTGGCTAATATGTTATTGGTGCTTAACACTTTGGCAAAGCCAACTATCGCTCGGGTACAAGGTGCCGCTTTTGGTGGCGCAGTGGGCCTGATAGCCTGCTGTGATATGGCAGTAGGCAGTAAACTCAGTAAATTTTGTCTGAGCGAAGTCAAACTTGGTTTAATACCTGCGACGATCAGCCCTTATGTAGTAGATGCCATTGGTGCCCGCCTGGCCAGACGCTACTTCACTACAGCAGAGGTGTTCTCTTCTCGCCGTGCCAGGCGCATTGGGTTACTCAGTGAGGCCGTTACCGAAGAAGAGTTAGATTCCACAATAGAAGACTTGATCAGTCATATTTTGGCCAATGGACCTTTGGCTGTGGCTGCCGCTAAACAACTAATTTTTGATATTCAGGGCAGTCAAACAGATGAAGAACTGGTTGAAAAAACCAGCCTGCGTATCGCCACAACCCGAGTATCACAAGAAGGTCAGGAAGGTCTGAGTGCTTTTTTACAGAAACGTCGCCCAAACTGGTTTATCTCATGATTAAAAAATTACTGATCGCCAATCGTGGCGAAATTTGCTGCCGGGTTATCAAGACAGCTAAACGTATGGGCATAGCGACTGTTGCAGTTTATTCTGATGCCGATGCCCAGGCACTGCATGTTAAACTCGCTGATGAAGCTGTGCATATAGGGCCATCCCCTTCTAAGCTAAGCTATTTAAAAGTGGACACTATTATCGAGGCGGCCAAGCGCACTGGCGCCGATGCTATTCACCCCGGGTATGGTTTTTTATCGGAGAATGCCGAATTTGCGCGCTTGTGCGCGCAAAATAACATCATATTTGTTGGTCCACCTGTGGCAGCAATCGAGGCCATGGGCTCCAAATCCGCCGCCAAAAATATTATGTTTCAAGCCAATGTCCCTTTGGTGCCAGGCTATCATGGCGACGATCAGTCAGCCGACCTGCTTAAAAGTCATGCGGATAAGATGGGCTACCCAGTGTTACTTAAAGCTGCCGCTGGCGGCGGTGGCAAGGGCATGCGCCAGGTTTGGCACGGTGATGAATTTATGGATGCACTGGCCGCTGCTAAGCGCGAAGCTATGTCCAGTTTCAATGACGACATCATGTTGGTTGAAAAATATTTAACCCAGCCCCGCCACGTCGAAATACAAGTATTTTGCGATCAACATAACAATGGTGTGTACCTGTTTGAACGGGATTGCTCCGTACAGCGGCGCCATCAAAAAGTCATCGAAGAGGCACCAGCCCCAGGTATGAGTGACGCCCTGCGCCAGCAAATGGGTGAAGCGGCGCTCAAATCTGCCAAAGCCATTAATTATGTCGGCGCCGGCACCGTTGAATTTCTCCTTGATGTAGATGGTCAGTTCTATTTCATGGAAATGAACACGCGTTTACAAGTAGAGCACCCAGTGACCGAGATGATCACCGGGCAAGACTTGGTAGAATGGCAATTGCGGGTCGCCGCCAACGAAACGCTGCCTTTGACACAAGATGCGTTACGGGTGAACGGTCATGCCTTTGAAGCTAGGATATATGCCGAAGATCCAGATAATGAGTTTCTCCCCGCTACAGGTACTCTAAACCTGTTAGTCACTCCTACCGAATCAGCCAATATCAGAATTGATAGTGGTGTGGTGCAAGGTGATGAAGTATCCGTCTATTATGATCCCATGATCGCCAAACTTATTGTCTGGGACGAGGATCGCGATAAGGCTTTGGCAAAGTTAATCTCAGCTTTAGGCCAATACCAAATCGATGGTGTGGTAACTAATATCGGATTTTTACGCAATCTGGCCAGTACAACCGCTTTCAGGGCTGCGGATGTAGATACCGGATTTATCGACAAACACCGCGAGGAAATTTTTCATAACACTAAACTTGCTGTTGAAGATCTTTTACCCATAGCGGGCATGTATGTGGCCATGCACCAATTAGTACAAAATCCTCAGCCAAACCAAGATATTGGTTCACCTTGGAATGCAGGTAATGACTGGCGGCCCAACGAAACATTTGTGCAGATTTTGACCCTCGAAGTCGAGCAACAACAGTACAGTTTTACCATTCAACGAGTAGCCCATGCCCCTGTGAACCAAAGCGCAGAGCAACATTTTATCATCGAGTTAAACGGTTACCGTCACAAATGTTACGCCATATTAGCCGGGCAACAGTTTATGGCCACGCTTGATGGCCATAAACAAGCGGTAAGCGTCAGTCAAAACATTGATGACTACTGCCTGTTCGTCGGTGGCCGGACCTTGCGTTTCCGCCATATCAAGGCTGAATTGGGTATCAACGATGATGCAGACATAGGGCATGGATTCAGTGCACCCATGAACGGTACAGTCGTTGCTTTACTGGTTGAACCCAAGCAACCTGTCATTAAAGGCCAAGCCTTGATGATCATGGAAGCGATGAAAATGGAGCATAGTATCAAAGCCCATCAAAACGGCTATGTCAGCGAATTTTTCTATCAACCTGGTGAATTAGTAGCTGGAGGGGCTGCATTGCTTACCTTCAAAGACAGCGCCAGGCAGGAGTAAACTAAATGAACCTGGATGCATTGCCTAGAAGGGTTAAGGTTGTCGAAGTGGGCCCCAGGGACGGGTTACAAAACGAACAACAAACCATCAATCTCAACGATAAAGTCGCTTTGATAGAGCAACTGGCTGATGCCGGATTACGTTTTATCGAATCAGGCAGTTTTGTGTCCCCAAAATGGGTGCCCCAGATGGGTGACAGTAATGAAGTATTTACCCGTATTAACCGTATATCGGGGGTTACCTATGGGGCCTTGACCCCTAATATACAAGGATTCGAAGCCGCATTGGCGGCAGGAGCAGACGAAGTGGCGATATTTGGCGCCGCATCTGAAGTCTTTTCACAAAAGAACATCAATTGCTCAATTGAGCAAAGTTTGGCCCGCTTTATACCTGTGATCACGGCCGCCAAACAGCACAACATTCAGGTACGAGGCTATGTTTCCTGTGTTTTGGGTTGTCCATACGAGGGGCATATTGCCCCCCAACAGGTGGCTAAAGTGGCTAAAGCGCTGCTAGACATGGGCTGTTATGAAATATCCCTGGGCGATACCATTGGCACGGGTACTCCGATAGCGACTCAGAATATGTTGAGGGCGGTACAGGAAGTCGTCCCGACCAGACAATTGGCCGTGCATTTTCATGACACCTACGGCCAGGCTTTGAGCAATATTTTGGTCGCATTAGAGCATGGAATTGCGGTTATCGACAGTGCCGTTTCCGGCTTAGGTGGATGCCCCTATGCCAAAGGTGCAGCAGGCAATGTCGCCACAGAAGACGTTATCTACATGCTTGACGGCATGGGCATAGAAACTGGCGTTGATCTGACTTTGCTGGCTAGAGCGGGTCAGCAAATAATGAAGCGACTTGGCCGGGTACCTCAGTCAAAAGTGGCTCAGGTATTAATTAAAACAGCTTGAATTCAGGGTAACTGACCGCGACGTACCGATAAACGGGGTTATCATGGCCGCTAACGAAAATTTTTATCTGCGGCTCTGTTTTTTGTTGGAAAAAGCGAACTTTGGTGAGGCTTGGCAAATTACACTGAATCCAATTCTGCCCCCGGCGCTGAGTTCTTTGCCTGATTGACACAGTCAGGAACCTGGCCTCATCTGGCAAATAAATTTGGTCACTATGTAATACAAATAATATACCCCAAGGTCCCTGGCCAAACAGTCCACTAGAACCAGGCCCTCCCATCCCGGTTGGGAAACGACTCTAACGTTCATGGACCTTACTCCTATATCGTCAAAGGGCCGTTTTAATACACAATCAATTGCTGTTAAAATAATTGTTGGCTTCAGAGATCACTTTCAAATTATCCAGGCCAATCTGCAAGTCATCTCCTATTATACTATCCATGAAAAACCTGTAGTAACGATAAAGCGGATTAGCCCCCACATCACCGTAGTCGTGCCAGGTCACCTGTGTTTGGTCTTCGACAGGGCTAAATACCAGCTCTCCTGTGGAGCCCATATCCATGTCGATAAAATATAACGAATAAATAATGCGATGGTTTTCTTCTATACCAATCACTTCCATGCGCCCACTTCCCTGGCTTTCACTGATCCAGCTTGATTGCATACCTACCGCAGATTCTGGGCCTGAATAACTAATTTGCATAGCGGGGTCGCGCTTAAACCACACCCCCCAACGTTGCCATTGACGCAAGTTTTTAACATATCTGAAAATATCTTCAGCGGGTGCATTGATTCTGATATTTCGCTCGACTATGTAGGTAGACGGCATCAGGAAACCGATCCCAATCAACAGTAAAACAAGGCCAACTGAACCGAATATAATTTTCTTAATCATGGCTTAATTCCTTATTATTTAAGCTGCCGAAAGCTTGCAACAAATCATGAACATAATTATAGGGGTAATGCTAATTAACCCCAGGTAAAACTATGGAAAAATCAGCTCAGATTAAGACTTAGCGTAATCCCCATAGACTTATTGACGCCAGCATTGAAGATGATTAAATTGTCAACCCCTGGCTGACCAGGGCCAAAATTCCTGACGCCATCGTTTACTTTGCAAGCTCGAAAGTCGCTGGCTCCTCATAAGACAGCATACATTCGGGTTTATAAGTAACGCCTTAGAAAAGTGACTTATCATTATTAGGCAGATTCAACTTAGAAGCGCATAACCTCCAAGCAAGTATAGTCACCATACGTTCGACCATTAAATGGGCTATTACAGATTGAACCGTTTCTTATGATATTTTGTTAAAATCAATTTATTTTGGCCAATATATTCGTAATAGGTCTTCATATTTTTCATTTAACGCTCGTTGCTAAAAACAATAATGATCGCCCAAATATACCCAATTTACTTCAAGATGAAAATTTGAAGGTCTGAAAGTTATCGTTGATCCTACTGTCTAAATCATTGCCAATGTTAGGTAATGTCACATCAAAAAAATTATTTATGTGCCATCTAAAAATTTTTGCAGTAGCAAAATATCGATTATTTCGCGCATGCTCGTCTATTATTTTCCAAAGTCGCTCTATTGGATTTAAATTGGGACTATAGGGCGGTAAATAATGTAATTGGCCCCCTAATTCTTCAGCCTTCTTTTTTACTTCGCCTGAGCGATGATAACCTGCATCATGTAGCATCGGGTGAAAGATGCTGTTTGTCGGGTATGACGTTTTAATACGAGCAAAAAAGTCTATGATGGACTCACCGTTGACGGTTTTATATTGCGCGTTAATCGTATCCTCTAAATGCCCTAATCTTATGGCCCCTACTATGTTTAATCGGGTATGGCTGCCGGTCGTCTCAATCGGTTTATCCACCCCAGTTCGTATCCAACCAGAGGTCACTTTAGTCGCTTGTGTAGGATGTACCGCATCCATAAACAAGATAGGCCCATCATCTGCCACCTTCTTTTTAAGGTTTCATAAGCCTTGACGAAAACGTCTTGTTTTTCAGTATCGTATTTGTGTGGCACACCCTTTAGCTGTTTATAGCTGAGTTTATTGCGGTGGAGCCATTTATGTATACCCGGGATAGAGTAATGCACATCAAACTTCTCTTTTAGGTAGCGACGTGTTTCATGCATATGGAAATAGGTGTGCTCACAGAGGTGTTTAATGACGTGCTTGGTTTGTTCATCCGTTAGGCAGCCCGTAGAGCCGCTATTATCAGACGTTGTTTTTTTACTGTGGGTGTAATCATTCAGATGTCTGATGATGCTGGTTGGATGTTTGAGCAACGCTTGGGCCATTCTATCTATTGGCCAGTCATCGGCGAACAATAAAATAGCTTTTATCCGGTCACACTCGTGCTTATCACGGCATTTTTTATGGCCTGCTTTTAAATCCCGTTTTTCTGAGTAAGACAATATAATTTGCATACCAACATCATGATATTCTTAAATTATTTATCAAATAAATCTTTCAAATGAGAAGTGTTTTCAAAGATCACGGGTATAAATAACATTTTGTATTCGCAGATGCACCTCCCTGTAGGGAGTGAATATTTTACCATTATTCGTTGTAACTATTATGACCCCACTTTTAGTCGGCGCAAATAAAACAAGAGTGGCTGCCGTTACTGTTTTTGCTGATTTGTCATATATCCCATCACACTGAAGCCTCAGCGTTAATGACTGCTCTGCCTTACTCCAATTACTTAATGAACCTAAGTTCATGGGACTGCGTTATTTTACCGCCTAACTGCAACCTCAACGATTTTGTATATTCATGTTTTCATTGTTATATTTTTTGCCGAATAAAAAGCGATGAGTATTTATTTAGCTAACCGTTTTGTCAATCTGTTCACGTTATGTATTTATAAGTTGTATCTAAGTTAGCATTGGAATTAATATTATAAATAAGACTACTTCAACCTATACTGTTACGAAACAGTTAATATATTGTAAACGCATCTGTTATTTAACCCAAATAGCAAATTGAAATTCCCCAGCGCCCGTGGCACACTGAGATTCATTTTCGGGTAACCTCAATACACATTTTTCCACCTATCTCTAACGTTTAAAAAATAAAGAACGGAGTTCACAATCATTATGGCAAATGAAAGTCCACGTTATATTAGCAACCTGACCCGAGACACTTACGCACTTATATTAGCAGGTGGTCGAGGTTCCAGGCTTCATGAATTAACTGATTGGAGAGCCAAACCCGCACTGTATTTTGGCGGTAAATTTCGGATCATCGATTTTCCTCTCTCTAATTGTATCAACTCGGGCATTAAACGGATTGGCGTGGTTACGCAATACAAATCTCACTCACTTATCAGGCATCTGGTGCGGGGTTGGGGACACTTCAAAAAGGAACTCGGTGAATCCGTTGAAATATTGCCCGCTTCCCAGCGCTTTTCAGACAACTGGTACGAAGGCACCGCTGATGCGGTATTTCAAAATATCGATATTATTCGCGATGAAATACCAAAATATGTCCTAGTTCTGTCCGGTGATCATATCTACAGCATGGATTACGCCAATATCTTGGCTCATCATGTGGAGTCTGGAGCCAAAATGACTGTTAGTTGTATGCCGGTGTTATTAGAAGAAGCTGCAGGGCAGTTTGGCGTACTGTCGGTTGATGAAAATTATAGAATTTTAGGTTTTGAAGAAAAACCTGAACACCCTACTCCTTTGCCTAATGATCCCACACGCTGCCTTGCCTCTATGGGTAATTATGTTTTTGATACGAATTTTTTATTCGAACAACTCAAACATGATGCAGAAAAATCGGGGTCTGAACGGGATTTTGGTAAAGACATCATTCCGTCAATCATCAACGATCACCCTGTTTATGCATTCCCTTTTGAAGGTCCTGGTGACAAAGACGCCTATTGGCGCGATGTCGGTACCCTCGACTCATTTTGGCTAGCAAACATGGAATTGGTATCCCCCAATCCACCGCTCAATCTGTATGACAGAAAATGGCCTATATGGACCTATCAGGAACAGTTGCCACCCGCCAAGTTTGTGTGGGAGGAGTATAACCGTTGTGGTGCCGCAATCGACTCGGTGGTCAGTGGCGGCTGTATTATCTCAGGTGCCACTGTACGCAAGAGTCTATGTTTCTCTAATGTAAGAGTACATTCGTTTAGCGAGGTAGAAGAATCAGTTCTGCTACCCGATGTAGAAGTGCATCGCAACTGCAAGATTAAGAAAGCCATTATCGACCGAGGCTGTATTGTCCCTGAAGGCACTACTATTGGACATAATCATGATGATGACCGTGCCAGGGGCTTTCGTGTGAGCGACAAAGGGGTGGTGCTGGTTACCCGTGAAATGCTGGGGTTGCCGGTAGGCATATAAAGTCATATTCTGGATCGTAAAGCCCTCATTTGAGGGCTTTTTTTACACCCTTTACTGTCGTTGCCAGAGGGCTAGTGTGTGGCGGATTAAACTGGCTGTTTCTTCGGGTTTTTCCAACGGAAACATATGTCCGCCTCCTGCCAATACCTGGTGTTCTAGTTTATTAGCACGAATAAATGGCGCAATTAATTCCGGCGTACACACGGTGGTATGCTCACCGGTGACCAGCAAGGCTGGGCATTGTAATTTTCCATAAAAGCGGTTGATGTTATGGGGAACATTACGAAAAATATTTGCTTCGACCTCAGGTTTGAAATTCAAACGATAATGATCCCCCTGCAATTCCATGACCCCATTCACATAATCTTTAATACAGTCGGGATCCATATTCTTAAATAATGCACGTATTTTGAAATATGCCGCTATATCGGCATTTTTATCCCATTTATTGCATCGTTTAGCTGTCTTTCCTGCGGGCGTTAGCCTGTCGATAAAAGGGGTATATTTACATATTCTAAACAAAAAACGACTCAACCCCGTCACAATCGGTGGGTCTAGCATAATCAACCCTTTAAACAATTCAGGTCTAGCACAAGCCGCCATATAGGAGACCACGCCACCAAACGAATGACCTACAGCAAAAACAGGCCCGGCACTTCTATCTTCCACATACTCAGTAAGTTCAGTGACTTGATTGCTCCAATTTTGCGATACTGGAAAACGAGGTGTGTGACCAAATTTATTGACCGCTATGACTTTATATTCTTCCTGCAAGGAGGAAAAAACCTTATTGTAACTGCTGGCTGGGAAGCCATTGGCATGGGCAAAATGCAAGATAGCTTTGCTTTTTTCGTTGGACAAGTATTTCTCCTTCCATACTACACATAGGGATGCTGCGCTGTGCACTTTACAGCATGCCTGATGATACATTCAAAATATATTCATCTGCTATAAGATACAGTCCAGTAAAAATACCTTGCCCAGGTTTTGGATAAGGCTGTCCAATCGCTAAAAAGTCAATACTTTGCAGGCTAACCGTTACGTTTTTCGGCGGTCGCCCAATCCCGAGGAATTTGTTTGGCTGTCCAGGCAAACGCAATTATTGCCAGTACATAGGGCACCACAAGTGCTGATAACGACATCCTCAATGCCTCTACCTCACCATGATCTTCAGTCAAGGATGAACTGAGTATACCCACAAAGGTTGGCCCGCCACCCAGGGCAATAATATTGAGTACAAAGAAAAACATTGCCGTAGACATGGCGCGCACCTTGATTGGAGCTAGGGTTTGGGCTAAGGCAAATGAGGGACCCAGGTAAAATCCGCTCGTAAACAACAACAGAGTTAATAACGCCAGTGAGGTATTTAAGTCCTCCACATGCACGGATAAAAAATAGGCGGGTGCGCCTACGATTAAGCCAATAGCAGGTATCCAGCCATAAGCACCTCGGTTAGATTTACCCCATTTATCTGCTAAAGCTCCCCCTATCCACACTCCCCCAGCATAAGCGGTACCGTTGATAACACCAATTTTGATCAATAAACTGGTCAAATCTAATCCAGGGTGGGCACGGAGATAAAAATCGATCATCCAGGTTGAAATGGCATAACTGCCAAAAGAAGCCAGTGAAATGGCAATACACATTCCCCACCAGGAACGAATACTTAGCAGAGTTTTAATCGATGTCCATGACGGTGCAGCCGCAGCGCTAGTAGACATATTGCCCCCACGCATAGGCTCACGTACGGTCAATTTTAATAATATAGCTAATAATATTCCAGGGATACCAACACTAATCATTACCAAGCGCCAATTGGCATCACCGCCTTTAAGAATAAAGGCGGAGGCAAAAAATGCCAGCATAATACCAAACGGTATTCCTAAGGAATATATCGCCAAAGCACCAGCACGTTTTTCTTTGGGATAAAGATCAGAAATGATCGAATGAGATGGTGGGCTACCGCCTGCTTCACCAATACCTACACCAACCCTGGCTAGCGCAAGCTGAGTATAAGTTGTTGCCATTCCTGACAGTGCGGTAAAAGCACTCCACAGGGTTAACGATATCACCACTATATTAACTCGACTGTAGCGATCAGCTAACCAGGCAATAGGCAAACCCAATACTGTATACAGCAGGGCAAAATAGATCCCTTTTAACCAGCCTAACTGCGCGTCCGTTAGATCCAAGTCTTGTTTGATAAAAGGTGACAAGATACCGATTATTTGCCGGTCTATGAAATTAAACGCATAAACTAACGTTAAAATGGTCAGCACATAGGTACGATGACCCTTACTGACCTGATCAAAATTTTCATTTGGCTGTTTATCTAATTCGGTACTTTGAACTGTCATGCGCGATCTATCCCGTTAGCCTATTGGTCATAGTGTTGACAACTATACTAAGTCGCTGACTGACTAAATAACAAGCCTTTTTGTTAATTAAATGTAAAGATAACAACCGCTTATACACTCCTATAAGCATTACAAATTGTATGCATCTACTGTACAAGCAAGGGGTTTTTACATGCTAGAATGTGTCACCTTAGACATCAGACCAGTAGTACGATGCTCTACACTTTATCCTGAGGTTAACTATCCCATGCATATCGATGAATTAATTACCTTAACCAAACGTTATATACACGCCACTACAGTTAAACCTGTACTCAGCATACCCAGTGACTGGGCCCAAGGTAGAACGTCTTATGGGGGGATAACAGGGGCGCTTGTGTATACAGCCATCAAAGAAAAGGTCAATCCTGATAGAGTATTGCGTTCATTCAGCTGTAATTTTATCGGTCCAGTTACCACTGATACCCCCTTTGATATTAAGGTGGATATTTTACGGCAGGGTAAAAATGTCACACAAGTCACTGGCAAGGCAATTCAAGATGGCCAGGTATGTGTAATGGTTCAGGCCTGTTTTGGTGTCGCGCGTACATCAAAAATCATCGTAGAAAATATGGATCGTCATGATATGACACTCCCCACAAAGCCGAGTTTCATGCCTCAAATCCCTAAATTAACACCCAAATTTTTGCGCCATCTGGATTTGGCCAAACAAGCAGGAGGTCTACCCTTTACTGGCAGCAAGAAGAGTATAATTGACGGTTGGATGCGTTTTAGCAAAGCCCCAAAAGAAATCAACGATGCCCATTTGATTGCCCTGATAGACGGCTGGCCACCCACTACCTTGCAAATGCTCAAATGGCCTGCTCCAACCAGTACTATGAGTTGGAATATTGAATTTATCCACCCCCATCAAAAATTTTCACCACAAGACTGGTTTGCCTACCAGGTCAGAACACGTCAGGCATCAGATGGATACGCCAATACTGAAGCCAATATCTGGGATGCCCGAGGTAAACTGGTCGCTATTAGCCGACAGACTGTTGCTGTATTCGACTAGCCTTTAATAAATAGTGAAGGTAGAGGGTCTAAAAAGAGCCAGGGTACTGAGCAACTGCATATTAGTAAACTCCAGTGCACTTTGAAGATCTTCTACATCCAGAGATAACGATTGGTATTGACGTTTATCTATGTTGTCCAGTGGCGCATAAATATCATTAAATATATTATTCAATGATAAGGTTCTGGCCAACTGTAAAACCTGCTCATCCACGCCTTGGGGTGGAGTAAGTGAATAATGCTGCTTACTGATCAGACCATATATTTCTACCGGTATACCCCAAGCTTTTAATAATTCTGTACTGATATCTGAGTAGGCAAACCCCAGATGTTGCTGCTGCAATGCCAAAGGACGCTGTTGCTGGGTAAATTCGCTGCAACGCTTTGCTTGCAATGGAGCGATCTTAACCACCGTCAATTCACCGATATTATGCAACAAACCGCAGACAAAAAATTTATCAGGATTTTTCAAACGCGTTTCTTGCGCTAAATATTTAGCTAATAAGCCACAGCTGACGCCTTGCTCCCAATAATGGCTAAAGTCAGTTTCTTCGTTATCCAATTCTTTAAAGGCGTGGGAGATACCGTAGGCTAACACCAAATCATATACTGAGATGGTACCTATAACCTGTATAGCCTTATTAAGCGTAGTGATGGCAGAAGGAAAATTATACAGCGCACTATTGGCAATTTTTAAAATTTGCGCCGCAATCATGGGATCATAATTAATGATGTCTGCCACTTCTGTTATTGATGCACAACCATCGTCTATAAGCTGTTTTATGTAAGTTACCGATTCAGGCAAAACAAAGAGATCGCCTGCTTTTTCTGCATATTGAGCCGCATTCATAATCAATTATTTCCTTAGTCTGTTAGACACTGACTGTTCTTAGTGTAATAGATGAAATTAACACTGTACAAATGTAAACTTTAATTATGAAAAATTTCACTTGTTTTTTTACACAGACCAATTGACCGTGCTGCACAGCAAAGCCTGGAGTAGTCCCTAACAACTTAGAGAGAAAGGCATAGGTGTTGTGTACACACACGACATAAAACCCTAATGTGAATGCTCATAGCCTTCGTATGATATGAGTGAGTGCTCAGTTAAGTTTTTTAGGAGGCTGTAAAAATAATTGTGTAACTGTTTATTATCAATAACCTAACAACAGGTAAAACTAATGAGCAGTACAATGAATATTAATAAACTACAAGCACTGGCTAGTGAGCTGGCTAAAGACGTAAAAACCCCAGAAGACCTTAATAATCTCAGTGCATTCCTGACAAAACTCACTGTTGAAGCCGCTTTAAAGGTCGAAATGGATCATC
>JBKEFM010000076.1:0-18151 GCA_046709505.1 Paraglaciecola sp.
ACGACCAGATAAAGCATCAGAATCATAAGTGAAAAAGTGACTAGGTTAGCTGAAAATTGATAGCTATTTTTGTTGCTATGATGTTTGAGAATTAACCTGGACGATAAAAATAAAATACAAGCTGACCATAATACTAGGGCTAGCCAAAAATCTGCATTGTAGCTCAGTTCGCTGCGCCGCATCGCCGAACACCCCAACAAAAATGTGAGGGCATAGCCGATAAAGCAAAACAAGTTGGTTACTTGTATCTGTTGATTAATAGCCACCGAATTTTTTATATTCGTGCCAGTATTTAGATAACTTACAATTTTTTTCTTAATGGTTCGCATAATAAGTGTCTATCCTTGCTCAGACTCAACCTGCTTGATGATATCTAGGCTTAGTATACCTAGCAACGCGTTTAGTTGGGTCACGGCGTGGGCATAACCATCTTGATGCAACGGTATAGCATAACTAAAATTATGGATTGGGGCAGTGTTGTTTAAATCGCTGGTATCAATAAGCCAATATTGCCCAGATGCAATAACCTGCGACTGATCCGTGGGCATAAAGTGGCTAAATTCCACTATCAGTCTTTTGTTTGATTGTTTGGCGTTAGGAGAATTCATAGCAATATAATGTGACTGCACAGTCTGACTATTTAAATCTTTTAGTAGAGCGTTATAAATCCCTGTTTGCAAACTCTCAGCCCACACGTCTTGCTCAGAGTAATATAGCTGATTTTTTGCTATTTTCATCACCAGGTTAATTTTGTTTAAATAATTTGCCAGTTGCACAGGTGCCAGTACGATGGCATCTTGCTGGTTAATGTTAGCTATTGGGGCATCGTCATCTGCGGTATTGAGCATGTAATATTGAATCGTGCTCATGGGCGAGGCACAGGCAAAAAGGAGAAAGCTGATAAACATAACACTAATATATTTCATACTATTTAGGCTCACTTTTTGTGTGGTTGAACTTTGCTTTAGGTTGTATATAAGGTTGGTTACCATGTTCAAAAATCAGGCTATTAGGGGAGCGATTGAGCTGCAGTAATAAGGGCTGTAATTCATTGAGACGTTGTTGCAACGCCTGAAAAGTTTTGTTTATCTGGTTATTGGTATGAGAGCCCCCAGCGAAATCTTTGCTCAAGGTCGCAATACTATCCAGTACACCGGCTAGTTTGACAGCGATTTGCTGTTTTTCGAGTGTGCGTAAAAGTGTGTCTACCTTAGAGGCTGTATCTCCCATATCGCTGGCGGATTGACCAATCTGTGCCATCATATTATTGGCGGTTGCCGTGAGGTTTTGCATGTCCAGGGCGTTAACCTTGTCTAGGATAGCGGCTACTTTTTCGGTTATTTGGGTGAACTCGTTAGAGATAGTCGGGATAACATCGTAATCCATATAGGTATTGTGAGATGGCTCTGTTGCATCAGAATAGTGCTCAAGATCAATAAATAATGACCCGGTGAGTAAGTTTCCGGTTTGCAATGACGCACGCAAACCTTGTTGTACCCAAGTCCTGAGCTGCTGGCGTACTGCGGTTAAACCAGCCTCATCGTCACTGTGTTGCGCCCGTCCTGGCTGTATGGTGATCACGACAGGAATAATATAACCTTCTTCCAGCCAACTATCTTGTTCCAGGTTAGGGGGGTTGATTTGTAACACTTTCCCTACCTTGATACCTCGATACTCTACGGGCGCCCCCACTTGCAGGCCGCGAACAGTATCGTCCACCAACACCACAAATTTAGCCGATAATTTGTAGCGTTCCTCGGCAGCCGATTCATAGGACTCATGGATATTGAAATATGAACGTTCATCAATTTTAGTGCCCAGGGGCATACCCTCAGGTACGCCAAAAGCCACGCCATTGGTGAGCAAGGTTTCTATACTGCCACTTTTGACCTTAACGCCGTTTGAACCTAATTCCATTTGTACACCGCTGGTGTTCCAAAATTTGGTGTTGGTCGTAATAAGTTCGTGATAGGGAGCTTCAATAAAGGTGTTATAGTAGACAACTCGCTCCTGAAAATTGAAATATACACTTTCGAATTCACCGACCTTTAAGCCTTTATAAATAACCGGATCCCCTTCTTTAAAGGCAAATTCGGCATTGCTGTTAAGAGTTACATGTAGCCCTGGTGTTCCAGCGGGAGTAATAGGCGGGGCAGGCAAGGCCTCAAAATTCTCAGTACTTTTTCCCTCGTGACTGGCAGACATATTGATATAAGTTCCGGATACCAGGGTGCCTAAACCGGATACGCCATTTAAGGAAATTCTTGGGGTTACCACCCAAAACTGGGTATTCTCAAGGAGTAAATCAGCAGCACTGGATGACATTCTGGCGGTGATCAGCACTTTTTTCAGGTCATCGGTCAAGGCAATGCTTTTTACTTGGCCCACATCCACATTATGCATTTTTATTTTAGTTTTATCCGCTTCCAGGCCTGAGGCATTTTCAAACACTATATGGATCAACGGCCCCTGATTGCTCCATTGATAAAAAATCATCCACACACCAATAGACAGAGCGACAAAGGGGACTAGCCAAATCTTTGAAATACTGCGAATGGGTTTAATATCGGCTGTTTCGCTGGTGTGATCCATAACTTACTTTGTACTCCAAATCAATTTTGTATCGAATGATTGTGCGGCGAGCATGGTTAAAATTACCACTGCGCAAAAAGCCAGCGCCGCATATCCGGGGTAAATACTCATGATATTTCCCAGTTGGATCAGGCTCACTAAAATGGCGACCACAAAGACGTCTATCATCGACCAGCGGCCAACAAATTCTGTGATCCGGTAACAAATCATGCGCTCTTGCTTCTTGTGGTTAACCCCCATTTGTACTGAGTAATTTAACCAGCAAAGAATACATATTTTAGCTATGGGTACAAATATACTGGCTATAAAAATGATGGCTGCTATTGGATAGGAGCCCATTTGCCACAATAAAATCACGCCACCCAAAATGGTGCTAGGTTGGTCATCTCCCAGTATGTTGGTATGCATTATGGGCAACATGTTCGCTGGAATATATAATAGAACAGAGGTGGCTAAAAGGGCCCAGGTAAATTGAATGCTGCTATGGGTAGGTACAGAAACATGAGGCGGAGGTTTTGAGGTGGTAAGCCAATAGAGTTGGTGCCTGTCCAAGTATAAAAGACTGCCTGTCATGCATAAAGTAAACAAGGCATAAGCGTAAAAAGACACACCAATCTCTATGTCTGCCATCGACATAATTTTAATCAAGCTGACCAATACTGCGACCAGAAAAATCTCTGCCATAGTCCAGGGCAGCAAAGCGAAAATAAATTTAAGTACAGGTCGCGCATATCTGGGCCTGAAGCCAAATACCACAGGCAACAACAAATACAGCAAGCCTAATAAAACGCTCAAGGGTAACAACAGGATTGCTGCGATAAGCAATAAAGCCAGCAGTGCATAGTCATAGTCAATTAACGTCTGGATACTGCCAAGCATATCGATGGTATGAGACTGGCCATTGGCACTAAAGGATAGAAATTCAAAGTTAACAGAAGCTAACATGAAAATCAGGGCCGCCAACGCCAACGCCACAATTTTTGATGCCATATTTTGGTAGTAAGTGGTTAAAATATAACGGCATCGGGGACAATGGGCTCGCTGTTTATGCGCCAATCTGGGAATGTGTACAACATATGCACATTCATCGCAGTGCACATTGCTTGCAGTCGCAGCAGATTGTAACGTTACAGCTTTATTGGGTAGCAATGATGGTTATTCCAGTCAGTTTGCCTAAATAGGCTTCCATAGTAAGGATAACTCAATTTTGCATAATATCTTAGTACCTATTTTTACTAATATAAATCTATTATTTTCAATTGGTTAGAATACATTCTCGGATAATCGTCGGTGGATAAATAGTTATTGGCTAAAATACATTCCCCTGCAAAGCAGAAAAAAAGTGAAAATATCGAAGTGGAAAGTAGGTGTGATTGAGCAAAAAAGCCATCTCGATTGAGATGGCTTTTTTATTAACGCTTTAAATTATGCTGCTATGGCTATTGAGTCTAGCGACTAATAATTGGCATTACCTGGTGTTCGAGGGAAAGCAATGACATCTCTCACATTTTGCATCCCCGTTACATAGGCAACCAAACGCTCAAAGCCTAAACCGAAACCGGAATGTGGCACAGTGCCATAACGGCGTAAGTCTCGGTACCAGCCATAATCTTCCTGGTTCAAGCCCATTTCTGCCAGGCGACGGTCAAATACATCTAAGCGTTCCTCACGTTGTGAGCCACCAATGATCTCGCCTATACCTGGTGCTAATACGTCCATTGCGGCGACAGTTTTACCATCATCGTTGATACGCATATAGAAGGCTTTTATATCTTTTGGGTAGTTTTGCATGATAATTGGTGCGCCGACATGCTCTTCGGCCAGATAACGTTCATGCTCTGAAGATAAATCCACCCCCCAGGATACGGGGAACTCGAAATCTTTACCGCAGTTTTGCAGAATTTCAATGGCGTCAGTGTACTCCATGCGCACGAAGTCCTGTTCGATAACTTTCTCTAAGCGAGTTATTGCCTCTTTGTTGATACGCTGGGCAAAAAATGCCATATCGTCGCCACGTTCAGCCAACACAGCTTTAAATACATATTTCAACAGATCTTCCGAGAGTTGAGCTATATCGGATAAGTCGGCAAAGGCCACTTCCGGTTCGATCATCCAAAATTCTGCTAAATGCCGACTAGTATTGGAGTTTTCCGCACGGAATGTCGGGCCAAAGGTGTATATCTTGGACATTGCGCTGCAGTAAGTTTCACCGTTGAGCTGTCCGGATACCGTTAAAAAGGTCTCTTTGCCAAAGAAGTCCTGACTGTAATCCACTTCACCTTTATCTGTGGTGGGTACATTAAGCATATCCAGGGTCGATACCTGGAACATTTCTCCGGCGCCTTCGGTGTCACTGGCGGTCAGTATGGGGGTACTGATCCAGCAATAGCCATTCTCGTGAAAAAATCTGTGAATGGCTTGGGATAAACAATTTCGCACCCGAGTAACTGCACCAATAACATTGGTTCTGGGGCGCAGGTGGGCGTGTTCTCGCAAATATTCGATACTGTGACGCTTAGGTGCCATAGGGTAGGTATCGGGATTTTCCACCCAACCGACAATATCAATTTCGCTTGCTTCGATCTCCAGCGCCTGACCTTGACCTACCGATGCTTTCAACGTACCGGTAGCGATAATCGAACAGCTGGTGGTTAAACGTTGTACGTCTGCATAATTAGGCAAGGTATTGAGGGCAATGACTTGAATAGGATCAAAACAACTGCCATCGTGCAGGGCGACAAAAGACAGGCCCGCTTTTGAGTCACGGCGGGTGCGTACCCACCCCTTAACGACCACTTGCTCACCTACTGAATATTTACCGGCAAAAATATCTGCCACTGGGGCTTGCGCCATGTTTAGTCTCCAAACTGTCTTTTGGGGTTAATCGAAAAAGTTATCTTGTTGTGGTGAAAAAGGAGTTATTTGACATAAATTAACAGTCTGTATCTTGGCTATTCCCACAAGGTGTGTAATCTTACTCAGGTGACGCCTAGACTCAAGAAAAATCGATGGTTAGGTACAAATGCCACAAAATAAAGCTCATTGGTGAGGCGAAAACTGACTTTAGTGCAAGATAAAGGCTTCCAAATCATGATTGGAGGGATGTTGTCGGTTGGATTGTTTTTATCGCCGCCTTACTGGTTCTTCATTATACCCGTCCTAAATCTATCACCTGGGTAGAGGATTTGGGGAGCACAGTGCCATACGGTCTATCCTGTTGAGTTTGTATCCGCTTTTTTTGTTGTTTGGTGCGTAGACTTAAGTCTGACGGTTTTGCTGCTTAAACTAAGGCGTATCTGTCGCCAGGGTAGAGTGATTACTGGGGTATTAATAGCTTTATACTGCTGATTGTCTCTTTCATTGGTTTAACTATCTTATTATTTTACATTTAATGGATATCCCGGGATGGTAAACATCAAGGTGATCCAAAGAGCCATAGGTAGGGCTATACAGGACAGGTCAATAAATTAGTTAATAATAAAAACCGCAATTCCCCAATGGCATGATTTGTATAATATTTAGTGTGGTATTAAGTATTTATGTACTAAACTAGATTATTCTAGGGATAAATATATTAAGGATAGATATATATGACATCGAACAAAAAAACAGGGATAAGTCTGGTTGCTATAGTCATACTTGGCTTGGTGAGCAGCGCATTTGAGCCGAAGATTTTACTACCTCAAATTGCTGACAGTTACTCCATTGTCACTGAAATTACTCAACCCACTGCAACCCAACCTGAAAATTTGGGCCAGGCACTTACGTCCCAGACTGAACACACCCAGCTTGACCCGTTTATGCTTCAAACGGTCCTGGTATTGCTTTTTATGACAATAAAAATCGCTATGGTCATTTCGTTTTGTCTTTTGGTATTGATGTCGTTGACGAGCCAACCCTTGCTACGGGGGATGCGATACAAAGCCCGGTTCGGCTCTTCATCTGATTGTAAATATACGGCAAATCGGATGCCGTTTGATAACAAGCCTTTTTCCTAGATTATCAATAAAAAGCCATGTCCCAAAGTGATATGACGTGACTGGTTTTAGGTCTTATACCCGTCTCCCTTAAAGTTGCCGCCTAACGGCAACTCCAATGACAGGTATACCAATCCATGTTAGTAAGTGTTCGCACAGCGAGCATGTAGACGGGCTTAATCAAGGCGCTGAATGAAGTAATAGTGGTGCTCTTTCAAGTTCAAGCAACGCAGCGTAAGCCTGTTTAAAACTTGCCCAAAGTGAATGCACCAGCGACTTTAGCTTTGCATTTCGCTATGGGCAAGGCACATTGTTACCACTAGGTATTGCTTTGATAATGTCAGTACTTACATTGATGTTTTCACCGTCCATCGAAGCCTCCAACATCATCACGGCCCGGCGAACATCAATATAATCAAATAACCTGCGCAGACAGACTCTCGGGGTATTGCATATACTACGGGCGACATCATCATAAAATAGGCCTCTTCAAACTTGGCTTATTTTATTCTCAGTTACTGAGGTGACAAGGATGATGTTGACCAGGTAAAAGCCAGTAAACTTGCTGCTATCGGGTTACCTAAACGTGTCTGTTATGAGTCTGGTCTCAAGCAGGCGGTTCAGTTTTATCCCATAGCAAGGGATGCTCAAGGTAGCGGTGACTGTTGAGCCATCTTTTGATGTTTTTTACATAATTCGCCAGGAATATTGGGTTGTTTGATGTCATCCGGGACTCTGTTATGGGGCAAATTAAAGATACAACAGCTTTGCCGGTATAGCGCCAGGGAGTTTTTTAATTTACGGCAGTGCTTTAAACTATGGCATAAAATAGTGTAATGTTATCCATCGAATGTGCCAATATAACCGGCAAGTGAAAATCCCTTAAAAAGATTACGCTATTTTGAGCAAAAAATGGCCACTGCGCCCACCTTTTTACAATAATAATAATGATAGTGTCTAAGTCTGATTGCGGATATCGCATTCAGATAAAAACTATCGCATATAAGGTTTCTTATGGATTGGTATTCTGTACTTCCCCCAATAATCGCTATTGTTGTGGTTTTTTGGCGCAAGGAAGTAATTTTAGCGTTAGTCATGGCCATTTTCAGTGCTGAAATATTATTAGCCTACCAGCAAAAAACCGAGTTCGTTTTTTCTGCTGCCATCGGCACCATCGAGCGGGTAGTTGAGATCGCCAGCTCCTCGGGCAATACCCGTATTCTGCTCTTTAGCTTACTGATAGGTGCGTTACTCGCATACATGCGTAATTCTGGTGGGGTGACAGCCACAGTGGATCTGTTGGTCAATAAAGGTGTGGCGAAGAGCAAAAGGCAGGTTGGTTTGTTGACCATGTTTACCGGCATAGTGGTATTTATTGAATCTAATCTCAGTGTATTGGCCGCGGGCATTTTGTCCCGGGGGTTGTATGACAAGTTTAAAATGAGTCGCGCCCGCCTGGCTTATGTTATCGACAGTACCAGTGCGCCGATTTGTATTTTGATCCTGCTCAATGGTTGGGGTGCCTTTATCCTGGGCTTATTGAGTAATTACGAGCTGAAAGAGTCAGCGGTTTCCATTTTGTGGGGCAGTATCTTTTTTAACTTTTATGCCATTATTGCCTTGTTGCTGGTGTTGTACACCATTTTGACCGACAAAGTGCATGGGCCAATGCGTGCAGCAGAAGAGGCCATGCAGCATGATGAGCAAATCAGTAGTGTGCAAATTGCCGCCAGCAAAGCCCGTTTTATGCTTGTACCACTGGCAACCATGGTTTTCGCCATGGTAGGTTTTATGTTTTGGACCGGCAATGGCGATATGGCCAGTGGCAGTGGCAGTAAATCAGTACTGTATGCCACAGTACTGGCCTGTTTGGTGGCCTACTTTTTGCTGTTAACCAGTCGTAAGTATACCCACCAAGAGCTCGTGGATACCGGTTTTAAAGGCATTGGCGAGATTTTGCCGCTGGTGACTATTGTGCTGTTGTCCTTGACCTTAGGGGCAAGTTTAAAAGAATTGGGTACCGGTGTATTTGTTGCTAACCTGGTCGGTGACTATTTACCTTTAACGCTGATCGTGCCGGTATTATTTTTAGCCGGTGGCCTAATTTCATTTAGCACGGGTACATCCTGGGGTACGTTTGCCATCTTGATACCCATCGGTGTGGCGTTGATCCAGACCCTCGGCTTGCCGCCTTCTTTAGTACTGGGTGCTATTCTGGGCGGTGGCGTGTTTGGTGATCATTGCTCGCCGATATCCGATACCACAGCAGTATCCTCTATTGCCTCAGGTTGTGATCTGTTAACCCATGTGCGCACACAAATGCCTTATGCCCTGTTTGGTGGGGCCTTAGCGCTATTTGCTTACTTTATCGCCAGTGTGGTGATGTTATAACTCAATATACTTTTAAACCGTGTTAGCGGGTAGTTGCCTGGCGGCCCAGGGGCTGTCAGATAAACCTAATTTTAATTCTCCAGAGAAACGCCTATGAAATATTCGATAGTTTTTGTCATTTTTGCCTTTTTAATTACAGGCTGTAACGAACAACAAGAAAAAAAACAAGAAAAACAACAACAAGCAGCGGTGGCCATGCCGGATAACTTTAGTGCCGATGTGGCCGCGCAAGTGTTGAAACAAGGTGGTAATGCAGTAGATGCAGCGGTAGCAGCACAGTTTGTATTGGCTGTGACCTTACCTGAAGCGGGCAACATAGGAGGCGGTGGTTTTATGTTGGTGTATAAAGACCAACAAGCGGATTTTATCGATTACCGTGAACAAGCTCCGGCTGCTGCCCACCGTGACATGTATCTCGATGAAGAAGGCAATGTGATCCCTTACCAGTCAGTTGTGGGCATTTTGTCATCAGGTGTACCGGGTACGGTGGCAGGGATGTGGTTAGCTCACCAAAAATACGGTTCTTTACCCTGGAAAGATTTGCTCCAACCAGCGGTTAGCTTGGCCAATGACGGCTTTTTAATGCCGCAAAAACTGGCTGATTATATTGAACGTTATACTAAACGCCTGGATGATGGCGGATTTGAGGTTAATTTCGGCGAGTATTTTGGGGCAGCCAAGGCCGGTCAGTTGTTTAAACAGCCAGAACTTGCTGCGACCTTAAAACGTATTCGTGATAAAGGGCGAGACGGTTTTTATACGGGCGAAACGGCAAAAATTATTGCCACCTTTATGCAAAATGAGCAGGGCCTGATCACCGAACAAGACCTGGCTGAATATACCGTGAAGTCCAGAACCCCCCTTAAGGCCAATTGGCGAGGTTATGAATTGTTAAGTGCACCGCCGCCAAGCTCTGGTGGCATAGCCATCATACAGTGGTTGAAGATGTACGACTTATTAACGACAGGTAAAACCACGCTTGCCCATAACTCAGCGCCTTATATGCATTTGCTATCAGAGATTGGTAAACGGGTTTTTGCCGACCGTGCGGAGTATTTAGGGGATCCGGATTTTATTAAAGTTCCGGTACAAGCGTTAATTGCCGCGCCTTATCTTGCCCGTCGCGCAGAGGGCATCACTCTGGATAAAATTTCAGCTACCGAAACGATCAAACCTGGCTTAAAAGAAAGCGAAGAAACCACCCATTTCTCAATTGTTGATAAATGGGGCAATGCGGTCTCCAATACCACCACCATTAACCTGGGTTTTGGCAGTGGTGTGGTAGTAGAAGGGGCGGGCTTTTTGTTAAATGATGAAATGGATGACTTTAGCGCCAAACCTGGCGTAATGAACGTATTTGGTGCAGTGGGTGGCCAGGCCAACGAAATTCAGCCGCACAAACGTATGTTATCGTCCATGAGCCCTTCTATGGTGTTAAAGGATGGCAAAATCACTATGGTAACGGGTGCACCTGGTGGCACGACCATTATCAGCTCAGTGTATTTGTCTATTCTTAATGCGCTTGAGTTTGGCATGGATGCTCAGGAGACGGTGGATGCCCCCCGTTTTCATCATCAATTGTTACCGGAGAATGTTATTCGTCATCATGATGGCATCGACCCAGAGGTTATCAGTGAACTAGAAAAAATGGGTTACACCTTGAATAACAGAAGGTTTGGTGACTTGCAGGTCATTATTAACAAAGACGGTAAACTCGATGCCGCCTCTGAAGCCAGTGGTCGCGGTAAGGCGATAGTATTTTAAGCTTATTAGTTAGCGTTTAGCCCCCTACAGGGCTCGCTTTAAAAGTAACGGTTGACTGTGCATCTCGCACTGCCAACCGTTTTTTTTGGGCAAGTTTGTCTGCCTGTCACAACATAAACACCAATGTCGCCAAAATCGGTGTTTTGAGCATCTATTCCCAGGCTGAAGAAATCATCGCTAAGTGCTGCATTGTGGGTCAGGTTTCGCCGCTGCCATATTTCCCGTTTGCTAGCTTGTTGTCAGCTGTAATAATTGTTCAAGTGTGTCTCTACCAGCCATTGTAAGATAATCTTGGTATCGCCAATTTGCTGGCTATAGTGCTGTACGAGCTGACAGACTTTTCCTGAGACAGCGGTTTTTTTCCAGGCGGGTATTGTATAGCGCGTTGTTATGTATCGAAAAAGTGGGTAGGTTTTTTGTTTTTTCAACTAATAGCAGGCACTTTTATGGTGGCATAGCTTTCCTATGTCCTATACACATAACGCAGTAGTTGGAGATTTGAAACCCGCCCAAACCTTAATTTTGAATTCACTTGGCTATAAAGCCAACACTAACGGTAAAGTTTTAATCACAAGTTTGTCGTTAAGGGCTGTGCTTCCGGCACTTATGGCTACATTGTATTTTTAACTTGTATTTATTTGTAAAAACAACATATATAACTGATATTTTTGTGTTATTTTGATTAAAATGCCATGTTTATACTATTCCAGCCTGGCTAAGCTGGGCTGGCTTTAGTGAAATAAACTTAATTAGTGGCTTAATATTTAACGTTAACTATTTTCTATTACTGTTTGTTGACGCCAATGGATGTTTATTATGAATTTCGCAGATATTGATGCCGAAACTCTGCTGCACTCCCTACAAATTGGTGTGGTGGTTCATTCACCCACAACAGAAATTTTGTATGCTAATCCTAAGGCGCTAGAGATACTCCGGCTTAGCAAAGAGCAAGCTGAAGGCAAAACTGCCATCGACCCACTGTGGAAATTTGTTGATAAAAACAACAAGGAGATAGGCACTGATGCCTATCCGGTTAATCGTATTTTAGCTAACCATAAGTCTCTATCTAATCTGGAAGCAGGTATTTCAGACAGTACAACAGATGATGTCACTTGGGTTTTATGTAATGCCTATCCTGAATTTGATCAGGCGCAAAAACTAAAACGAATTATAGTCACATTGATTGACATCACTCATCAGAAAAAAGATATCCCCTTTGAATCTATTGTTGAATTGGCGAATGACATCATAATGGTCACTGATGCTGATACCATTACAGGTGATGGACCAAAAATTGTCTATGTGAATAAGGCTTTTACTGCACTTACTGGATTTTCACGTGAGGAAGCCATAGGTAAAACCCCTCGAATATTACAGGGGCCGGACACTGATGTGTCGGAACTAAAAAGAATTCGCGATAAATTGAAGTTACAAGAAAACGTACGGGCAGAAGTGTTAAATTACAGCAAAAATAATGAATCGTATTGGCTGGATATGAATATAGTACCGCTGAAAAATGCTTATAATGAGGTGACGTATTTTGCAGCCGTTGAGAGAGACGTCACAGAGCAAAAAAATAAAGTGGCGATATTAAAAGAAATTGCTATTCGAGATTCTTTGACCGGCTTACTTGACCGTGGTGGATTTTTAGAAGTCGCCAAAAATGCACTGGCAAGGGCCAAGAGAAGCCAAACCAGTTACTGTTTAGCCATGCTTGATATTGATTTTTTTAAAAAAATAAACGATAGCTTTGGTCATGATATTGGCGATGATGCTCTAATATACTTCTCAAATGTGCTTCATTCTCTACTGCGGGAGAGTGATGTTTTTGGCAGAGTTGGCGGTGAAGAGTTTGCCATATTGTTAACGGGGACTAATTTAAAGGCGGGGCTACAAAAAATGGAAATGATAAGGCGTTCTATAGAAAATAGTCCTTTTATTACCCCATCGGGTACAGCGGCCCCCATAACGGTTAGTATTGGCATCACTGAAGATCATGATGCTAGCAAGGATATTTCATCATTAATGATAAAAGCAGACAAAGCGTTATATGGTGCTAAAAACGCTGGCAGAAATCAGGTGATGGCGGTGATCTAATAATCTTTCCCTCGATCCGTTAGATTAAAAATTATTGAGGTTATCCTTATCTAGCTCCCCCTCCCCAAAAAAAACGCTGTATTGTGTGTCGCTATGTAAATTATCAGTAGTGACATGTGTGTTAGGAACTTAGTTGGTTTTTTGTTTAGCATTAAGTCTAGGTGACTGCACAGTATTGCCCCTATTAAAAAATTTGATTATTTCAGGCCTGATAAAGGTTTTTATACCGGACTAGAGTTACATTTTAATCATGTTGTTTTATAGATGAGCAGGTATATACCCAAGTGATACCATTGCTCCTTGATATGTGTTCAACTCAGAAGGTGCTGACAAGTTTCATAGCAAAGCGTAATGTCGAAGGAATGCTGGTTGCCTTCATAGACGTTACAAAAACGTCGGGAATGTTTTTATTTACCACATCCATGTGGCTCACCTGCTTCGCAAGCCAGCTGAAGCTGTTGTGATTTGTTTCAACAAATCTTGTTGAACGTCTGAAGGACCGCCCTGAAAGGGTGGATAGCAGGGATGCGCGCAATACAATGCAGCTAGGGAGCTTACCAGTCCTCCCAGAAGGGCGATGCTAAATTTGCTTCAGCTTTATCAGTAGACCGGGGAAATCCACATCCCTATTAAGCAAATATTATTGATCGCTGAGTGGGTAGATATTAAAGTGGATTGGTATGACTTCAAGATGCAGGTTCAGAGCTTAGGCAGGAAGTAAGGGATATACACAAGGCACAGGAAATGGCCTTCCCTTTTCAAGTGTTGTAACGCAGCTCTGATTTTCTGCCTAAGCTCCCTGTGGGCGGGTTTCAAATCTCCAACTACTGCCTTATTTGTATAGGGCATAGGAATGCTGTGCCACAATACAAATGCTTGGTATGTGACGATTTGAATTCCCGCTGATCTCTGCATGTTGAGATCACTTGGGTATATATGGGATAAATCCCAGATTCAAGGTAACAATGCTTTTTGCTACGCAGTGATACTCATACTACTAGGCATCCTCATCGTTTACATCGCCATGAGATAGTGCTGTAAAGTCATCAACCTGTTCAAATCTCTCAAACCAGAAGTATGAACTGACAAAGGTAAATTGACGGGTTAATCCGCTATTCGTTAATTGCTCTAACTGCCATATAATGCCAGGTGCCTCAGGGAATTGTTTACCTTGAATTTGTGTTTCGTATAGGCGGTGTATTAATGCGTCATCACCTTGGCCGTTGGCTAATAAACGGACGAGTGAAGAGTGCACAGACTGATCAAAAATCGCCATGTCTTCACTATTTTCGCCAGTAACGTTAACACTAATTTCAACACCGGTAGGTTGGGCGAAGATCCCGTTAAATGCTTCCCGTAATAATGCATAAGCACTAAAAAAACGTTCGTGATATAAGCAATTCGAATACTGCTCCCATAAGCGGTTATCTGTCATGTCGTGGCTTATTTGCTCAATCTTGCCTGGGGATTCGTCAGGGAATAAATGGGTTAATATCACCTTTGCTGCTTCATCGTGCTCGAGGTCGTTTAGAGACATCATGCACATTTCTCTAAGTTCTGTGGCGTCCATTCCTTCTAAGCCTTCGTCGAGATCCATAATGGCCATCAGGGCATGGTAATCCTCATTTGACCAGGCATTAGTAATCTTGTTTATCTTTTGAAAACTTTCAACTTGAACGGTAAATGTTGCGTTCATCGGGTACCTCTTTTTTAGACACCCACAGGAGGGCGAATGTGCAAGAAAAGTCATCGCAATTTAATCTGTCTGCAATACTGTATAAACATTACTCATAATATCGCGCTAGATTGGATTGCTGTCAGGTTTTCCGCCATTCGTAATACATGGCGAAGATTATGCCTAATCGGCATCCTCTGCTCATATTACTTGCCCATTCGATGCTTTTGTTTGTAATTAGTTCACATCATCCAAATTTATAATGATACCCGTGACTATTTTATCGAAATATTGATTGTTGCAATCAACCACTATGTGTAATTTCTGTTATACCCAAAGCCATTGGAGTGGCAGTTAGGCAGCAAAGGAACTCAGCCCCATGAGCTTAGATGGTCTAAGTGCAATGTCGGTTACCGCAATGCGGTTGGCGCAACGCGGTTGGCGATAGGATTGAGTGAGAGCAGCTAACAACGGTGCAGCCTTAAGGGAAACGGGTATAAATGGTGGGATTAATCCGTCAATTGAGGGGAGAGTCAGCGACTCCTCTGGTCATTAGCCCCAATCTCCTTAAACAAGCTCAGGTGCCCTTGGCATAAATGGGTGCTTAAGTAATTCAATATCCTGTGCGCTGACTTTTAAAATACTGCCTTGATCGTACCAATCTCCTAACACTATACGTGTGCCGGGCTGGCCGTTTACTTCCAACGGGTGGATGGCTGGGCGATGGGTATGGCCATGAATAAGGCGTTGTACCCCAAAATATTCCATCACCTTAATCACCTCTTCGGGGGTGACATCCATGATATCCAGACTCAGGTTTTGTTGATTCGCTTTGCTGGTGGCGCGGCCTTTTTTGGCAATTTTTTGCCTGATAGTCAAAGGCAAACACAAGACTAACCTGGGCCACCACCAACTGCGGGCTTTTTTGCGAAACTTTTGGTAGGCCACGTCCCGGGTACATAGCTCGTCACCATGGCTGATAAGGGTAGGGGTACCATATAAGTCCACTACTATTTGCTCAGGTAACAAGGTAAACCCAGCACGTTTGGCAAAGCCTTCTCTGATCAGAAAATCGCGATTACCGTGAATAAAATACAGTTTTACCCCACTATCAGCGAGGGTGCGAAACGCATCAGCTATTTGTTGGTTAAAAGGCGTGCGGTTGTCATCCCCTATCCACACTTCAAACAAGTCGCCTATTACGTATAAGGCTTCTGCCTGGGGAGCTTGCTGGGCTAAAAAAGTAAACAAACACTGGCTGATATCCGAGCGTTGTGCAGATAAGTGCAGATCGGCGATAAAGTAACTAAAGGGCATAGGGAAGGGACTCTAATTGGGGCTTAAGACTTATTTAGCCTAAGCCCCGGAAAACAGACTTATGCGTCGATTTCTACTTTTTGAATAACGACATCTTCAACCGGTACATCTTGATGATATCCGGAAGTGCCCGTTTGCACGTCTTTTATTTTATTCACTACGTCCATACCTTCAGACACTTTAGCAAAGACACAATAGCCCCAACCATCGCCACTTTCGCTGCGAAAGTTCAAAAAGCTGTTGTCACCTACGTTGATGAAAAACTGTGATGTGGCGGAGTGAGGTTCATTGGTACGGGCCATTGCCACTGTGCCAATCTCGTTCTGTACACCATTGTTCGCTTCGTTTTTAATGGTTGCCTTCGTTTCCTTTTGGTCCATACCTGGCTCAAAACCGCCACCCTGAACCATGAAACCGTCGATCACACGGTGAAAAACCGTATTGTCATAAAATCCTTCTTCGGCATAGCTTAGAAAGTTTTTGACTGTTTCTGGAGCCTTGTCAGCGAAAAGCTCAAGGCTTATTAGTCCGTAATTAGTATGAATATTAACCATTATACTGTCCTCAGATTGCTACAAAAAAATAAAGTCAGTTATTCTAGCCTAAAGCGCGGGGTTTTTTAAGCAGTTGATCAATATTGACTGATGCGAGGGGCGAAAGCAGGTGGTAGAATCGGCCTTTTACTGGACAAAGCATGAGCTTTGTCGTGATCGTTATCCCGTAATTGATAGGAATTCTTCATGCTACACATCTACAACACCCTGACACGCCAAAAAGAGCTGTTTACGCCTTTACATGCATCGACGGTGGGGTTGTATGTGTGCGGTATCACCGTCTATGATCTTTGTCATATGGGGCATGCCCGCACGTATCTGAGTTTCGATTTGATGGTGCGTTATCTACGTCACCTAGGGTATGAGGTAAATTATGTGCGCAACATCACCGACATAGACGACAAGATCATTCAACGAGCCCGGGCCAATAATGAAACTTACGAGCAGTTGACTGCGCGAACTATCGCCATGATGCATGAGGATTTTGCTGCCATTAATTTACTTGAGCCTGATATCGAGCCCAGGGTGACGACTCATATTGGCGAGATTATCGAGGTGATTGCGCGATTAATTGACAAAGGCAATGCCTACCAGGCGAAATCCGGTGATGTGTTGTTTGATGTCAGCAGCTTTGAGGCGTATGGCAAGTTAAGCAAACAGGATCTTGAGCAGCTCAATTTAGGCTCCCGGGTTGAAGTGGGGGATGACAAGGACGATCCCATGGATTTTGTATTATGGAAAAGTGCGAAACCAGGGGAGCCGAGCTGGGCCTCACCATGGGGGCAGGGCCGCCCTGGCTGGCATATTGAGTGTTCAGCCATGAATTATAAACACCTAGGTGCCCATTTTGATATCCATGGTGGAGGCTCAGATTTGATTTTCCCCCATCATGAAAACGAAGTCGCCCAGTCATGCTGTGCCTTTGATACCCCTTACGTGAACTACTGGGTACATACCGGTATGGTGCAGGTAGATCAGGAGAAAATGTCAAAATCCCTGGGTAATTTTTTCACTCTTCGTGATGTGCTTAAGGAGCATGACCCAGAAACCCTGCGTTATTTTTTGATGTCGGCTCACTACCGGAGCCAGCTAAGCTATTCCAATGAAAATATCAAGCAGGCTAGGGGCGCGCTGGAGCGTTTATATACCGCGCTGCGTGATGTTGAGGCTGACCGTGAGGTCGACATGAGCCAAAGCGACTACCAGGGGCGATTTAACCTGGCGATGGATGATGATTTTAACACCCCAGAAGCGTTTGCTGTGTTGTTTGATGTCGCCCGTGAGCTTAATAAAAGTAAAAACGAGCCTGATAAAGCCGCCAAGTTGGCCGGTGTATTGGTTAACCTGGGGGATATTCTGGGGATTTTGCAAAGCCAACCCAATGACTATTTGCAGGGCGAGGGCAAAAACGACGGTGACAACTCCGAAATTGAAGGGTTGATCAAGGCTCGCAACGACGCCCGTGCTGCTAAAGATTGGGCCGCGGCCGATGCCGCCAGGGATGCATTAAACGCCTTAAATATCGTATTGGAAGATGGTCCAAATGGCACCATCTGGCGCCGGGGATAAGCACGATTGTCAGGGGTGCTAAACCCTTAGCACCCAGCATGGTTTTATCCAGAGTTTAGTTTGTGTAAAAATGCAACGGGAAATAAATACATAAGATCTTAATCTAGACCCAAAACCATTGGCGTTGCAGCGAGGCTGCAAAAGAACTCAGCCTCATAAGCTTAGATGGTCTAAGTGCAACGCGGTTGGCGATAGTGTTGAGTGAGAGCAGCCAA
>JBKEFM010000077.1:0-18036 GCA_046709505.1 Paraglaciecola sp.
AACGTGACAGCAAAATAAAACAGAATAAATTTACTGCCAATGCTAACAGTGATATCCACAACATCACCTCAGTTTGCGGCTCGCTGCCACGAAGTAAGCGCAGCACCACTTCAAGCATAATGAATCCGGCCAACAGCAGTTGTAAACTGCCATTAAACAAGGCCGCTTTAGCTTTATACTGGATCGCTTTACCTACAGCATATAAACCCACCATATACACCATTGCATCGGCTAGCATATCCAGTGAATCGGCCATAAGACCGCTAGAATCAGCTAGCCAGCCGGCAATGAATTCCACAAAAAACATGCCACCATTAAGACCCAACACAGTCCACAACAAGGTACGTTGTTCTTTATCCTGGGCATCGACGCCGCAGCATTCACTCATGGAGTTCTCGTTACTTTGTTATTCGTTAAGCGTAGAATAAAGCTTCCCCTTACAGGAAGGTCAACTCTTTTTATGCAGATTAAAAAATTAGCCGAAGTGACTGGCATTAGCGCTAAAACGATCCGCTATTACGAAGATATTGGCTTGCTACCCGAGGCGAAGCGCAGTGGCAATGGTTACCGCTATTACCAGACAAAAGATGTGGCATCATTAAACTTCATTCGTCGCTGTAAAGAGTTGCGTATGCCACTGGCTGACATAAAAAGGCTTGTAGCTGTACAAGACGACGGGAACGCCCCCTGTGCACAAGTCGATGCACTCATCGCTCGCCAGCTTGAACAGATACGTGTGACGCAATATGAGTTGGCGCAACTGGAAAAAAATCTGCAGGCGCTGGGCAATTGCTGTGATCATAAGCAGATTAAAGATTGCGAAATCCTGCAACATTTGCGTGCAGATTAACCTTTACCAAACGATTACTAAGGCGGGGGAGGCGGGAATAATCAGCATATAAGCCTGTAATAAAAAACATTGCCTTTACCGATAACGGAATACCTCAGCGCCCTACACCCTTGTTTTAATGCTTGATGGTATACTCAAAATACATTGATAATGGCTGACTAAGGCATTCGTTTTTATTACTCCATCATGCCTTTAATGTGAACGCTGACACTGCGGCCTAAAGCACTTAAGTTATACCCCCCTTCCAGGGTCGAAATTATTTTTCCCTCACAATGTTTATTGGCCAGTTTTTTTAGCTCACAGGTGATCCAGTGATAGTCAGTTTCCAGCAAATTAAAATGCGCCATATCATCTTCGTAATGACCATCAAAACCGGCAGAAATCAGTACTAACTGTGGTGCAAAAGCATCAAGTTTGGCCAACCAACTGTCCGTTACCGCTTGCTTAAAGTCATCGCCATAAGTACCCCCGGGTAAGGGCAAGTTCAATATGTGCCCATTGCCTGGGCCAACGTCGTAGGGATAAAAAGGGTATTCAAAAGAAGAACAAAACATGACCCGCTCATCATCAAAGAAAATATCCTCAGTACCATTACCGTGATGCACATCAAAATCGATAATGGCAATCCGCTGTAAACCATATTTTTCCATCGCATAAGCAGCTGCTACCGCGATATTATTAAAAATACAAAAGCCCATGGCTTTATTACGTTGTGCATGGTGACCCGGTGGACGCACGGCACAAAAAGCTTGGTTGGCAGCACCCTCCATCACCATATCAACCGCTAATACATTTGCACCAACACCATACAATGCAGCTTCTAAACTCCGTGGCATCATCTGGGTATCCGGGTCCAGGTGCACCACTCCTTCCTCTGGTGCGCTGGCAAAAACGTTATCTATGTAGGTTTTACCATGGGCTAAATAAAGTTGTTCTTTAGTGGCTTTAATGGCTTGCTGTTTATTGATAACAAAATCGAGCCCAGAGGTAATTAAACGATCATTGATAGCGTGCAGTCGATCAGGACTTTCAGGATGTTCATCCCCAACATCATGTAAACCACAACTAGGATGACTAATAAAAACAAAACTCATTACTCGGCCTCCAAAGTTAAAACCAAATTCACCTCGCCGGGATCATCTGCGGGCTGGCGTTTAAAATTGGCATTTTCGAATACTTTGAGCATATTGCGATTATCAGCCCTGACCATCGCGCACATTGTTTTCAGGCCTCGTAGGTTCGCTATATTAATCATTTCACCCAACAATTGTTTAGCCATACCTTTTCCCTGGAATTTTTCACGGGTAACAAAAGCCACTTCACAACTCACTTTATCCCCACATAGGTAATACCGTCCTACGGCCTGAATTTCGGCCACCGAACCGTGCTGACGCACAATACATAAGGCTAAGTCATGGCTTTGATCAACACTGACCAAATTACAGGATTTTTCACGGGTCATTTGGGTAGGATAATGATTATAGCGGTAAAACAGTGTTTCTTTGGTATGGGAATAAAAAAACTCCTGCAAACGGCGCTCGTCGGCGGGGTTTAAAGGGCGTAAATCAAATGCTGCATTATCAATCATCATGGTTTTAAAACCGATCACGCCAAGTTCAGGTACATCCCGTGGATAGTTTTTCTGATAATGGGGCACCCAATAATGCTCACGTACTTTCGCCAGTAATTGATCACGAAATTTGGGATGAGCCACCCGAATAAGCTCCAGGGCTCGTTCACGAATACTGCGCCCTTTGAGCGAAGCCACACCAAACTCGGTGACCACATAGTGTACATGGCCACGGGATGTCACCACACCACTGCCTTCGGTAATAGTGGGTACAATTCGTGAAATAGTACCCCCTTTGGCGGTAGATGGCATGGCAATAATGGGTTTCCCCCCCGGTGACATGGCCGCCCCGCGAATAAAATCCACTTGCCCGCCAATGCCACTGTAAAACTGAAAGCCAATAGAATCCGCCACCACTTGCCCCGTTAAATCGACTTCAAGGGCACTGTTGATGGATACCATTTTATGATTGCGAGCAATGTTTGAGGGCGAGTTCAGATAATCGCTGGGGTAAAATTCCACGTGGGGATTATTATCAACAAAGTCATATAACTTTTTACTCCCCAGGCAAAAACTGGCCACGGTTTTACCGGGATGAAAGGTCTTTTTACGATTATTGATCACCCCTCTGGCAATCAAATCAATAATACCATCGGTGATTAATTCACTGTGTACGCCAAGATCCTGATGGTTTTGCAGGTAATACAATACCGCATTAGGAATTTTACCCACACCTAATTGTAAAGTGGCGCCATTTTCTACCAACATGGCCACATACTGACCAATACGTTCGGTGATTTTATCGGGCTCGTAATGAGGTAATTCCGGTAAGGCTTGTTCTTGTTCAATACAAGCAGCAAAGTCGCCAATACGGATAAAGGTGTGACCGCTGGTACGAGGCATCAGCGGGTTAATTTGCGCTATTACATATCTGGCTTTTTTAACCGCCGCTAAATTAACATCTACCGCCACACCCAAGGAGCAATAACCATATTGGTCGGGAGGACTAACCATCACCAAGGCTGCATCCAGCGGCATAATATCCTGCTCAAACAGTGATGGCACTTCAGATAAAAAACATGGGGTATAATCGGCCCGCCCTTCAGCCACTGCCTGACGGATTTTTTCGCCGCCAATAAACAAGGCATTAACTTTAAATAGTTCACTGAATTGTGGATCTACCCAACGACTTTGTGACAAGGTATTGATATGCACCAGTTCAATGTCGTGCAGGCCTGTGCCATTGGCAATTAAGTCATCAATCAATGCATTAGGCACGGCAGCATTTGAACCGAGATAAATTCGGTTGCCCGACTTGAGTAAATCCTTCCAATCAGGGCGATTTGGTAGTGCAGTTTCCATAATAACTCCGGGTAACAGACTATTGCTTACTATGCCATAGGTACAACGTAAGCGCATTGCGACTATGGTGGTATGGGCCAAGCCATCAACAGGTAAATGCCCGACGCTTTATTGAACCAATATTTCGTACCTAAGGTAGATATTTTAAATTCTGAATCTATCTTCGTTCAAAACACAATCAGATTTGAATGAGCATCGCTAAAAAAATATAAATATCGGGGAAAGTGAGGTATGGATTGTTGCCGGTGTAGCCAAGGTGTCCACTGAGGCTAAAACGTCTTGTAAAAAACGCACTACGCCCGTTTATGCCATCGCCTGGCTGACCACGCTCCTACAGTGAATAGACTGGAAAAAGTCGAGGAACGCTCTGTACTTAAATCAATCAATTGTGCCAAAGCATCATCGGCAGAAGTAGCTGATGTGCTTTGGACTTGTGTTGGTTTTATAACATCACCTTATTAGAATTACAGATAAGGGATAAAAACTAATATTAAACCGGCAATCCATACGGTTTCCAGCACTAACAATAAGATAGGTTTAAAGCCTACGGTAAGTAACTGACTTAAATTTGATTTCATGCCAATAGCAGCTATGGCAATAACCAGTGCAAAGCGTGAGATATCGCTGGATATTTTGGTCAATGCCTCAGGTAAGGCGACTATGCTGTTAATACTCATTAAAATAACAAAACCAATCAAAAACATCGGGACACCGGGTGCTTTACCGTGATTGGTTTTATCCAGATTCATACGCATCACTAACAGAATACACAGCACTACCGGCATCAATAAGGCCACGCGCACCAGTTTGGTTAGGGTAGCTAATACACCGGTTTGTTCGGATACCGAGTAACCGGCACCCACTACTTGGGCGACATCGTGAATGGTGCCCCCAAGAAAAATACTGGTGGCGGTTTCGTCCAAACCAAGAATACCGGCAATAATAGGATAGACCACCATCGCCATTGTCGACAGTGCAGTTACGCCAATAATAGTCAGTAATGTATCACGATCTTTGTCTTTACTGTCGGGTAACACGGCAGCAATCGCCATGGCCGCAGATGCACCACAAATACCAACGGCACCCCCAGTCAGTACACCAAAGCGCTTTTGTAAACCAAATGCTTTGGCCAATACAACACCAAGTAAAATGGTGCTCATAATAGCAACAATTAACAGTAAGCCCGTTTTCCAGCCAAGTGCTAATACATCACCAAAGGCTATTCGCAAGCCGAGTAACGCCACCCCAATACGCAGTACGGTACTGGCGGTAAACTCTATCCCTAACTTACATTGCGTACCATGATGCAAAAACGACATCGCTATACCGAGCAATAAAGCGAATAACATAGCTGGCGCACCATAGTGTTCACTTAAAAAAAGTGCTGCCAAGCCCACTGTTGTTGCTACCATAATGCCCGGTAGTAATGTTTTAACTCTTTCCATATAGATTTGCGGCTCTGTAATTAAGGTGCTATTGAGTGGTCATTTAGTTCATGGCTAAGGCGACGAGCACCTCACGCTTGCGCGCTCCTGAATAAGGACGACGGCCATGCATGCTCATATAATTATCGACCAAAGCCACATCACCATCCTGCCATGGCAAGTCAAATGTATATTTTTTGGCTAAATCAGTCGCCAGTTGCAATACTTCAACGGGAATGGCAGTGCCATCGCCGAAGGTAATGGCACTGGACGGATTTTCACGAACTCCTTTCCAGCCCATAAACGCAGCAATCAACTGATTGTAAAACACTTCTGTGCCATTATCTAAGGCCACTACTGCCGGCAATACCGGTGTGGTAGCACGCAGACCGCCGTCTTGCGTCCATACCCAGCTGTAACCCAACGCTTTAAGTTTAGCTTCCGCTTCGCCTTGACTTTCAACACTCAAGGTACTCTTCCAGCTGCGTCCCTGCCCCGATAGCGCATCGTCTTCTGAGGGCATATGGGTGGTGTACTTTAAACCCTTATTGATAAAATCTTCAGCCAACTTCGGCGCTTGTAATTTAAGCTGTGTAAACAATAAATCAGAACGACATAAAGGGGTCTCTCCGCCCTCATCAGCAGCAGCCTTACAGAAGAAAAATACCTTACTGGGGGAAATGGGCGTTTGCGCCATTTCGTGATGCAAGAAAATTTCGACATCTTTTGGGGCTTCGTTGGCAGTAAACACGCGCTCAGTAAAATTAATGCGTACTGCATTTGACAACGATTCTTTGTAGGTGAAATTTGGATAACCGAAAGCATTTGAAAATTCGTCAAAGGTTTCCGCTGAATCAAGGGGAAAGCCACGAAACAAAATTGCCCCTGACGCTTTTAGCTCAGCTTCAAGTTCGACTTTGTGCTGCGCAATCCATTGGCTGCAATCACTTAAGGTTTTTAAGGAACCATCATTAAGCACTACACGTGGGAAGGCAGTATTCCCTTCTTTTAGTTGATGAGGTACGTCAACATAATTAATCGCTTTTACAGACATAATGACACCCTAATCGTAGATGGGATAGAAAGTATTAAACGCAGCTTCACAAAAATGACCGGGATCGTTAAAGCGGCGATTACTGTTAAGTGCACTGATATCGTTCATTTCTTGCTGGCTAAGCTCGAAATCGAAAATCGCTAGATTCTCCGCTAAACGTTCAGGGCGTGAAGTTTTAGGAATAATTGCATTACCACGCTGTACACCCCAACGAAGTATCACTTGCGCAGGGGTCTTACCTAAGCGCTGGGCAGCGGATTTAACCACATTTTTCTCAAGTACTGACTCAGCGGCACCGGCCATATCCATTTCTAAGTATGAAAGCGCACCTAAGGGTGAAAACGCGATCACTTGCATGTCATATTGCCTCGCCAGCTTCATCAGGCGATCTTGAGTCAAATAAGGGTGTGACTCAACTTGTAAAACGGCAGGCTTGATTTTGGCGTAGGCCATTAAGTCGTTTAGCAAACCCGTATTGTAATTACATACTCCAATTTCCTTGGTTAAACCTTTTTCAACCAGATTTTCCATGGCCTGCCAAGTTTCATAAAGCGGGACGGGTGCCAGTTCCATTTTTGGCTCAGCGGCGCTTGTATCAGCGATCCATTCTGGTGGATAACGATCAGCAAAATCAACAAAGGGCTGGGCGATGGGGAAGTGAATTAAATACAGATCTAAATAATCAAGCTGTAAGTCAGCAAGGCTGCGCTTAATGGCCAACTGCACATGTTCTTTCGCATGATAGGTATTCCACAATTTCGACGTTATCCATAAGTCTTTACGGCTACAGATACCTTCGTCGATGGCACGTTTGATACCCTCGCCTACTTGCACTTCATTACCATAATCACAAGCACTGTCTAAGTGGCGATAACCGGCCTTGATGGCTTCGTAAACAGCATTGGCACAAATATCTTGTGGGATTTTCCAAAGACCGAAGCCTACTTTGGGCATTTTTGTCTGGCTAAGTGACATAGAATTTTTCCTAGTGTGAGTAAATATGCAAAGTTATATCTTATATAAGACATAAGTTAAGATACTGTGTACTGTTTGTCAAATAGTTGTACCCGTAATATGCTTTACAGCATCAACCATTCGCGAAGGAAGTGATATTTTCAAAGGGCTGGCGGCAGAATATATTATTGTTATTTTCTTTTTTAAAACAATAACACGTCTAAGGAATTAGCCATTCACAGCAGAAAACAGCGATCTATACCCAAAGCCATTTGCGTTGCAATTAGGCGGTAAATGAACTCAGCCCAATGAGCTTAGATGTAATAAGTGATTGAGGTGAGTCAACGCTGCAGCTTCACGGGGGACGGATATACCTGTACCAGATGATCGATTTCAGTTGTTGGTTAAGCCATTCATGGAGCGTGCGCTGTGCTATTTGCCCGAGGCTTTCTTGAGTTGCTTTGGCCGCCGGATCCACGTCATCAAGGCTTTCCCCAAATAAGGCCGCGAGCTGTGCTTTTGCCTGCTGTCGTTTATGTACCTTGGTGTAATCAGGTGTAGCATCAGCCAAGTGGTGGTATTCACAAAAATTGGCCCGCCCCCTGTCCACTTCGCATTTACCGTGTTCTTCATTTCAGTCGGGGCGATTGTTCACCTGATAATATATGCACATTTTACAGACATGAATATCACTTGTGCAGGCGCCGCATTCTTCGCGCCGTGAGACAGGTTCAGTAATATGGTTCAGCTTGCTAGCGCAACGCTAACAGTTTGCTGTTGCCATAGTTCGCTCCTTAATTAGACTTCAATATCGATAAATTTAGGATCATTAAACGGTTTTTCATTTATCTTTTCAGGTGCTAGCCCTTTACCTTCTTCCGTCAATAGGCCGGTACCAGATAAATTTTCATTCTTTTTATTCCGGCGTTTACCACCCTGCTCTTGCGCAGTGTGGGGGTTATCATCTTCGTCAATGGGATGCAGTGCTTCTTTCTTTTGTATTTTTTCAACTTTGATTTCAGCACGGGCGATTGGCTCCTTCCCCTGGCGAGGTAAAATCGAAAACAATAGATCACTGGTCATAAATATCTCTCCACTCGCTTTATCTATCCGCTATAAACAGCAACGACCATCGTACTGATTATACCCATAATTATAACCCAAGTGACCTCAAGATGCTGGTTCAGAACTTAGGCATCAATTCAGGGCAAGGCACAACATGTAGGCAATGGTGTCCCCTTTTCAAATATTGCAAAGAAGCACTGGGTTTCTGCTTAAGCCCCCCTCGGGCGGGTTTCAAAGCCCCCACTACTGCGTTATTTGTATTGGACATAGGGAAGCTATGCCTCATCTATCAGTTAGGTTAACAGTCCATTGGCAGGTTCAACGTTGACCGTTTTTCATTCAGCTTTACGATAAAAAACAAGCTGACAATGCAAAAAAGTAATATTTACACTATTCCTTTTAGTAGTAACTTATTATATTTTAGCTGAGTAGCACTTTTGTACAAAAAGTTCGGAATTTACTGTTGCAAAAGACACGGTGATTCGCTAATGTTTGCGCCCTCAGTCGAATCACGGCCCAAAAATTACATGTTAAATTCAAATACGCAGATGAACAACCATCATCATATAGCATAACCTTTCAGGTTGGTGCTGGGAGGTCTGTTGATTCCTTCCTCCGGCGTAAAGAATAATAAGCCCTCGGAAGGAAACTTTCGAGGGCTTTTTCGTTTAGGGTTTGCAAGTTGACACACAATGTATACCCAAAACCATTGACGTGGTAGCCAGACGCAAAAGGAATTCAGCCCCATAAGCTTAGATGGTCTAAGTGATTGGAGGGTGAGGGCAGCCAACAATGCTGCGGCTTTAAGGGCGACGGGTATAACGCCGTACGATACCCATTTATTAATACAGATATATAACAGGATAAATACCCCATGAGTGAGAGCAACAGATTACGTATCGCAATCCAGAAATCCGGACGCTTAAGCGACGACAGTATTGCGTTATTAAAAGCCATCGGCATTAAATTACAGATCCGTGACCGTATGCTGATAGCTCATTCGACCAATCAGCCCATCGATTTGCTGCGGGTTCGGGATGATGATATTCCGGGATTAGTAATGGATGGTGTAGTGGATTTAGGTTTTATCGGTGAGAACGAATTGGAAGAGAAGATGCTTGAGCGTGAAGCCTCGGGCAAAAAATTCGAATTCACCACCTTACGTCGCATGGATTATGGTGGTTGTCGCTTGTCGATTGCTGTACCTAATGAGTTTGATTATCAGGGTGTGCAGTCGTTGGAAGGCAAAAAAGTGGCCACCACTTACCCCTATCTCCTTGAGCGTTTTTTCAAGGCAAACAAGGTTAATGCCAGTACAGTCATGCTCACCGGTTCGGTAGAAGTGGCACCGCGAGCGGGTGTAGCCGATGCTATTTGTGACCTGGTTTCTACCGGAGCAACGCTTGAAGCTAATGGTTTGAAAGAAGAAGAAGCAATTTTTCAATCAAAAGCCGTGCTGATCCAACGTGCCGGTCAGTTACCACAAGCCAAACAAGAACTTATCAATCGATTTTTACCCCGTATTGACGGCGTGATGCAAGCCAAAGAGAGCAAATACATCATGTTACATGCCCCCAAAGCCTACCTTGAACAAGTTAAACATTTATTACCGGGTTCTGGCAGCCCAACTGTTTTGCCGCTGGCGGCAGACGATACTACCGTTGCGGTCCATGTAGTAAGTTCTGAAAACCTGTTTTGGGAAACCATGGAAAAACTTAAAGCTTTGGGCTGTAGTTCAATTTTAGTGATGCCTATTGAAAAAATGATGGGCTAGCACTCTAGCGACAACCACTCAATAGCGTGTTTTTGGGTCCTGATTAAGTCAAAGATAGGAAGTGAGAAGACAAGATGCATATATGGTCAAGCCTGAATCGAGGCCAACAACAGCTACTTTTAAGTCGCCCGGCGATGGCAGACAACCATAAACTGTGCCATGCCGTGGCAGGCATCATTGAGCATGTCGCCGCCAGTGGTGATAAAGCGCTGCGTGAATTAACTGCCCGTTTCGACAACGTTCAATTAAAAGAACTTGCCCTGCCCCCTGGCGCTTTAAAAAATGTGCAGGGCGAAATAGGTTCAGACGTAAAGGCGGCTATCGATAAAGCCTATGCCAACATTTATGCTTTTCACAGTGCACAAACACCCCATGACATAAAAGTTGAAACGGCACCCGGCGTAATTTGTGAACTGAAACACGCCCCCATTGGATCTGTTGGTTTGTATATTCCAGGGGGTAGTGCACCATTGATATCCACTGTGCTTATGCTGGGTGTTACTGCCCAGGTCGCAGGTTGCCCGCGCAAAGTGCTGTGTACCCCGCCGAATAAACAAGGGGGAATCCCCGCTGAAATTCGTTATGCAGCTAGTCTGTGCGACATCGACGAGGTTTACTTAGTCGGCGGTGCACAAGCCATTGCCGCCCTGGCGCTGGGGACGGAGTCAATTATAAAAGTTGATAAAATATTTGGCCCTGGCAACAGTTTTGTTACCGAAGCCAAACAGCAAGTGAGCCGTATTCCTGCCGGTCCCGCTATTGATATGCCAGCTGGCCCCTCAGAAGTACTGGTGATAGCTGACCAACATGCTAACCCGGTATTTGTAGCCGCAGATTTATTATCACAGGCAGAGCATGGCGAAGACTCCCAGGCCATTTTAGTGTGCGATAGTGCGCCATTAATAGACGCAGTTAAAGCACAGGTGGACAGTCAACTTACTACCTTAAGCCGTAAAGATATTGCCACCCAAGCCATGACGCACAGCCGCTATATTTTGACTGATTCACTGGCAACCTCCATTGCAGTAAGCAATCAATATGCCCCAGAGCATTTGATCTTGCAGGTCGAATCCGCCCGGGATTGCCTGGCTACTATCTGCAACGCCGGTTCAATTTTTGTGGGTAAGTGGTCCCCTGAATCAGCCGGCGATTACGCCAGTGGCACCAACCATGTATTACCGACTTATGGTTATGCACGGAATTATTCAAGCCTAGGGCTGGCGGATTTTATTCGCCGCTATACCGTGCAAGAGCTCACGGCCAACGGCCTGCAAAACATCGGCAACGCCATCATGGATTTAGCCCAAGCAGAAGGTTTAGATGCCCACAAACAAGCGGTTGTACTGCGTCTTAATGAACTTAATAATTTATCTGGAGACAGTGGTGAGTAATGTAGTTGAAACGCTTTTAAATGAAAACATTAAGGGTTTAAAACCCTATGAGTCTGCCCGTCGCTTATTTTCAGGTGCAGGTAACACGCAGCAAGTATGGTTGAACGCCAACGAGTCACCCTTTGCTAATCCCTATGATATAGATGCGCAACGTTTTAATCGCTACCCGGATTGTCAGCCACCCGCAGTTATTAATGCTTATGCAAACTATGCCGGTATTAATCAAGACCAGTTATTGGTCAGTCGCGGAGCCGATGAGGGAATAGAGCTACTTATTCGTGCATTTTGCACACCCGGTAAAGACAGTATACTTATATGTCCCCCCACTTATGGTATGTACGCTATTAGTGCTGAAACCTTTGACATCAATGTCAAAGAAGCCCCTTTACTGGCTGATTTTTCCCTGGATGTAGACAAAATTAAATCCTTTAAAGACAAGGTTAATTTGGTGTTTATTTGCTCACCCAATAACCCCACAGGTACGTCAGTGGATAAAACGCAACTACTTGAGGTGATTGAGCACTTCGGGGACAGCGCCATAGTGGTTATCGACGAAGCCTATATCGAATTTGATAGTGAAAATAGCTGGTCAAGAGAGCTGAATAATTATGCGAATATTGCTATATTACGTACCTTGTCCAAAGCATTTGCCCTGGCCGGCTTGCGTTGCGGTTTTACCCTTGCCCAGGCACCTATCATCCAAGCATTGATGAAAGTGATTGCTCCCTACCCGATCCCGGAGCCTGTCGCGCAAATTGCCGCCCAAGCTTTGAGCCCAAGTGGTCTGGCGACACTTGGTCAGCAGGTGAATGTGATCAATGGGCAAAAAGCGCTGTTAAAACAATCTTTAATGGCAATTGAGCAAATAGAACTGGTGGGTAACGATAAAGCTAACTTTATTTTGTTCCGCAGCACGGACAAACAAGCGTTAATGGATCATTTAGTTAAGCACGGTATCTTGATCCGCGACCAGTCTAAACAAGTTAATTTAGAAAACTGTTTACGTATTACCGTAGGCAGCGAGCAACAAAACAAAAAATTGCTGAGCGAAATCAGTCGTTTTTTTACTAATCAATCATCTACGCAGGAGGCCTAACGTGAGCCTAAATCAGCAAGCCATTTTGTTTATTGACCGCGACGGTACACTCGTCGAAGAGCCACCCGAAGATAAGCAACTCGATAGCCTGGAGAAACTGGTATTTGAGCCTTTGGTATTACCCGTTTTAGCCAAACTACAACAAGCCGGCTTTCGTTTGGTGATGGTGTCTAACCAGGATGGTCTGGGCACAGATAGCTTTCCTCAAGCAGATTTCGATCTGGCTCATAACAAGATGATGACTATTTTTGCCAGTCAGGGTGTACATTTTGATGATGTGCTAATTTGTCCGCATCTGCCTCAGGATGAGTGCAGTTGCCGTAAGCCCAATTTGGGTCTAGTCAAAGATTACTTGCAACAGGGTAAGGTGGATTTTAGCCGTTCGTTTGTCATTGGCGACCGTGAAACCGATATGCAACTGGCACAAAACATGGGCATAGTCGCTATTCAGTATCATCCCACTGACAATAACTGGCCAGCGATCGCCAAGCAATTATTGGTTAGTAGCCGGGTCGCTGAAGTGGTACGCAAGACATCTGAAACCAATATTTATGTGAGAGTTGATTTAGACTCCACAGCTAAATCAACTATCAATACTGGGATTGGTTTTTTTGACCATATGCTGGATCAAATTGCGACTCACGGTGGTTTTGAGTTGAATTTGTCTGTTGAAGGGGATTTACATATAGATGATCATCACAGCGTAGAAGATACCTCCATTGCACTTGGCGAAACGTTGAAAAAAGCCTTGGGAGATAAACGGGGGATCGGTCGTTTTGGTTTTGCCCTGCCCATGGACGAATGCCGCGCCGAATGTATTTTGGACATCTCTAACCGCCCACATTTGAAATTTGATGCCCAGTTCAGCCGTGATACCGTCGGGGGGATGTCAACACAAATGGTTGAACATTTTTTCTACTCTATTGCCCAGGCAATGGGTTTGTCCTTGCATTTGTCCACCTCTGAGGGTAACGCCCACCATCAGGTTGAAAGCTTGTTCAAAGTATTTGGCCGGGCACTGCGCCAGGCGATACAGAAAGACGGTGAAGCATTGCCAAGCAGTAAGGGAACCTTGTAGTGACGTCTTCGACCATCAGTGGTGCAAACAAGCAAAATATCGTTATTGTTAATACGGGATGTGCCAACATATCATCGGTTAAATTTGCCGTGGAACGCTTGGGCGTACAGGTTACTGTATCCGATAATGTCGAGGTAATTAAGCGGGCCGACAAAGTGTTTTTACCCGGAGTGGGCAGTGCCAACGCCGCTATGGCAAGCATCGAACTAAAACAGCTGAAAACCTGCATACAAGGCCTGAGCCAACCCGTTTTAGGTATTTGCTTAGGCATGCAGTTAATGGTTGATTGCTCAGAAGAAAGTCTGACAGACAACACGCCTTGTCTGGGAATGATCCCAGGGGCCGTAAAACGTATGGAAGTCGGCGATTTTCGCCTGCCGCACATGGGGTGGAATACCGTGATACCCACAGAGCAAAACACCTTATTTAAAGGCATAGACGTGGGCAGTTATTTTTATTTTGTTCACAGTTTTGCGGTAGCTGTCAGTGAATACACTCTAGCGATTACCGAATATGGCATGCCATTTTCAGCCGCCTTGCACAAAGACAATTTTTTCGGCGTGCAATTTCACCCTGAGCGCTCCAGCGATGCCGGTGCGGCCTTACTTAAAAACTTTATCGAGCTGTAAACAGATTATGATTATACCCGCAATAGATTTGATTGAAGGCTCAGTAGTTAGACTTTATCAAGGGGATTACCAGCAAAAAACCCAGTATGATATTAACCCTGTCGATGTGGTTAACAACTATGCCGACCAGGGGGCAAAGTGGCTACACATAGTGGATTTGACCGGGGCCAAAGACACCAGTAAAAGACAACTTAAATTGATTGGTGACATGGTCGCCACAGGCCGTATGCATTTTCAGGCTGGCGGGGGTATTCGCAGTGAAGAAGATGTATCACAGCTGCTTAACCTGGGCGTTAAACGGGTCGTGATAGGCTCGTTAGCCGTCAAGGAGCCTGAATTAGTAAAAAGCTGGATAAGCAAATATGGCAGCGACGCTATTGTGCTGGCCCTTGATATTAATATCGATGAAGGTGGTAATAAATATATTGCCACCCATGGCTGGCAACAAAATTCGGGCGTATCACTGGAAGCGTTGTTGAATGACTTTTTATCCGTCGGGGTAAAACATGTACTGTGTACGGATATCAGCCGTGATGGTACCTTGCAAGGAGCCAATCACGCTCTGTACAGCGAAATGGCGGCTGCATTTCCCACCATCCAATGGCAAGCATCTGGTGGTATTGGCAATTTGGCAGATATAACCATACTCAAACCTACTAATGTCAGCGGCGTAATTTTAGGTCGAGCATTGTTGGAAGGTAAATTTACGGTTGAACAGGCTATTGCCTGCTGGCAAGACTAGTCTTTACCCCAGGCCCCATGTTTATTCTCGGGGATCAAGGCGAATTGATTGCACCTTAAATGCCCTTGCTGAATAATTAACGCATAGTCTATAAATACATATTTTTACCTTTGACAATAAGGGGTGAAAATCAAACACAACAACTTAGGAAATAATGATGGCGGTATTTGGTACAGTTTTTATGCCAGAAATGGTGTTAGCCACTTTCGAGAACGACCAATGGAGCCAGGCGAAGATTGTGCCGGCTGATAGTTTACAGCTGCACCCCGGTGCCCACGTTTTACACTATTCAAGCACCTGCTTTGAAGGCCTCAAGGCCTTTCGTCATCCCGATGGTAGTGTGCATGTGTTTCGTATGGATCAAAACATCAAACGTTTTGCCCAAAGTGCCAAATTACTGTCATTACCCGAGATTGATCAAGCGCAAGTGGAAAAAATGATTTTGGACATAGTGGCCCAGTATGCTGACGATGTACCACAACCTCCGGGCTCTATGTATATTCGCCCCACTCATATCGGTACTGAAGCCTCTATAGGCAAAGCGGCGGCGCCGTCTCTGACCTCTATCTTATATGTATTGCTTTCTCCTGTGGGGGATTATTTCACCGGTGGTGCCAAACCACTGAGGTTATTACTGGATGAAACAGGTATGCGCTGTGCACCCCATATGGGCATGATAAAAAGTGGCGGTAATTACGCCAGCGCGCTTGGGCCTATTTCTAAAGCCAGGGCCACCGTCAATGCCGATCAGATCCTCTTTTGTCCCCACGGTGATGTGCAAGAAACCGGAGCAGCTAATTTTCTGTTGATAGATGGCAATGAAATCATTACCAAAGGCCTGGACGCGTCATTTTTACATGGTGTAACCCGTGACACTATATTAACCCTGGCCAGAGACATGGGCATGACCGTTAGTGAACGTAATATCAGTGTCAGTGAGCTATTAGAGCGTTCTGCCAAACCTGGCGTAGAGGCGGCCCTTTCAGGCACCGCAGCGGTGTTAACCCCAGTTGGCACATTTATCCATAATGACCAGGAATATACAATCGGCTCAGGTGAACCCGGGCCTACTACCGCCAAGTTGCGTCAAGCATTAAACGATATTCAGTGGGGCAAGGCTGTCGATACCCACAACTGGTTACGACGAGTCGAATAGCCCTTACTGTTACCGCTGGGGGAACCTCGGGGTAACGCAGGTCAATTACTTAGTTTGCAAAAGGTTTTTTATGCTCGCAAGACGCATCATCCCCTGTTTAGACGTAAAAGATGGCAAAGTGGTGAAGGGAGTGAAATTCCGCAACCACGAAATCATCGGTGACATAGTGCCCCTTGCCCAGCAATATGCCGGGCAAGGGGCCGATGAACTGGTATTTTACGATATCACCGCCTCCAGCGATCGACGGGTAGTAGATAAGAGTTGGGTCACCCGGATTGCCCAGGTTATCGACATTCCGTTTTGCGTGGCAGGGGGCATTAAGTCTGTCGCCGATGCCGGTCGTATTCTGGAAATGGGCGCGGATAAAATCTCCATCAACTCTCCTGCCCTGGCGAACCCACAACTTATCACCGAATTGCATAATACCTTTGGTCAGCAATGTGTGGTGATAGGTATCGACAGTTTTTATGACGAAAAAAACGGCCAATATCAGGTTCATCAATATACCGGAGATGAAAGTCGCACCCAGATCACGTCCTGGCAGACTGCGGATTGGGTCAAAGAAGTACAACAAAGGGGGGCCGGTGAAATTGTCCTCAACTGTATGAATCAGGACGGAGTGCGTCAAGGCTATGATATAGCTCAGCTGGCTGCCATTCGTCAAAGTTGTAAAGTGCCCCTTATCGCCTCTGGCGGAGCCGGTGAAAAAGTCCATTTTAAAGATGTTTTTGCACAAGCGGATGTCGATGGGGCATTAGCCGCTTCTGTTTTTCACAAAGGTATTATTCCCATTCCCGAATTAAAAGCCTATTTGCGCGAACAACACGTGGCGATCAGGGATTAACCAGGCAATACATGCGTGTATTGCCCCATGTTTTTCGTTGCACTGAACAGCAAGCTGTTCACCCAAGCAAAAAAATTGAGAACAAAATGATTATTACCCAAGACAATATTGCCCGCCTTGCGTGGCATAAAATGGATAACTTATTACCCTGCATAGTGCAAGACGCCACCAGCGGAAAAGTACTGATGCAAGGTTATATGGATCAAGACGCTGTGGGCGAAACCCTGACCAGCGGCAAAGTAACCTTTTTTAGTCGCTCCAAACAGCGTCTGTGGACCAAAGGCGAAACTTCGGGACACACACTGGACCTGGTTGAGTTGAGCGGCGATTGCGATCAAGATTCGATACTTGCCTTAGTACATGCAAATGGCCCAACTTGTCATACAGGCACTGAAACTTGCTGGTTTGATAGCGCAGGTCCATCGTTCAGTTTTATTGCCCAACTAGAACACGTCATTGCCTCACGTAAAGGTGCATCTCCGGATTCCAGCTACACGGCCCATCTATTTAGCAAAGGCATAAAACGTATTGCCCAGAAAGTTGGCGAAGAAGGGGTAGAAACTGCACTGGCTGCTACGGTACAAGATCTGGACGAACTGAAAAACGAATCAGCCGATTTGTTGTACCATCTGATTGTTTTACTACAGGCCAGCGATTTGTCACTAAACGATGTGATAGAAGTGCTACAGGCACGCCACAATAAGAGTAAGGATTAGCCATTCCCTGATCGCGCCTCCAGTGGGTGCGATGTGCTAGCTATCGGCAGTGACCACAGGCAGGCATTTAGCCTATAGCTAAACTTCAATTCCTGTACTGGGCTGTCAAGCAATTGCCAAAGGCAGAACTGATTGAAATACTATTAAGCCACTGCAGACGCTGCACAGTGGAGAAAATAATTCGGGCCCTTTTTTTGCAACATGTAATTGCAACTATTCGATTAAATCGACTATAACTTTCTTATTTTAGCCATATTAATCTGTTTCTTGTAAACATATAGTAGAGGTCAATTGTTGAGTTTTGGGTAAACATGATTAAAAATTCACAGGC
>JBKEFM010000078.1:0-17972 GCA_046709505.1 Paraglaciecola sp.
CGAAGATCCAGGCATCTCTATCTTTTGCCAAAAATCCCCCTTTAGCTTACACCTTGTATTTACGACACAGACTTGCTAGCTACAAATTTGTAGCTAAACTGAACCAGCCAATGGTTAAAATCCGCCTTCAATTGCTTGTTATACATACTATTGCTCAGTATGCTTCTTTATTGGTCTATTAATAGCATCAACCTAGGCTTGCTTTATTTTACGGCAATTCTGCCGATCTTGAACATGCCCTTGTTCACACTTCGATGCTGTATCATTACTTTTTAATACACCAATAATAAGATCGCCTATATTCCCTGGACGATTATGAGTACTAATATTATTTGAATTAGTCTCAGCGCAAGAATATAAAAAGAAAACCAGAATAAATATTAAGTATTTAATAAATTAATTTAACCTCAAAATACGTATAACGGGCAATAAAATAGTTGATTATAATAGCGACGAAGGAGCAAAAGCCATCAAGGCCAAATTCGACCTGAATTTACCCTTAGTTAAACAACTAACAGTAACACCTTAACCACTATTTATTGAACACAGAGCTTGTTCAACAATAGGATTAAGTCGCGAAAAAAGCTAGTGACCTATCCTTATTTATTATGTGACGCTTACGCTTCAGCTATTATTTGAATAAATTTTCTAGCTAACTCTGACAATGTATCTTCAGTGATAATCTCAACGTTATTTTGATCAGCGACATTTCCATGGTTAATTAACACAGTTCTTGGGTAACCGTGTCCACCAAATTGAGTGGTAATTTGTTCATGTTCAGCATCAATAAAATATCCTCTTAGCAATTGGACATTAACTTGAAGTACATCTATTCCATGAGATTTCATTTTCTGTGCAAAGCTACCTATATGTAGCTTTTGCCTTTCTGTGCAATCCGGGCACCATGCTGTTACTACATTCACAACAAAAGTGTCACCCGTAGCCATGCGACGATTAACTTCAACTGGCTCTACGATTTGAAGAAGGCTAGCTGAGTGAGTGTTGTCATTAGGGCTAGGTTTTATTCCCATATTTATTTCGTCCTCTCAATTTTTCAGGCACTATCGTGGTAGAGCGATCTGTTGCCAGACCGACCCCACACAGATCCGGACGTGCAGAACTACCACATCCGGCTCCTCAGTTATATATTTACTCGTGTAGACTTTGCCTTCACGTGTCCGATAATTAAACACCTTACTTTCGTTCCTCTATCCAGCGACATTTAATTACAGACACAGCTTCACCCGAATGTAATGAATTGCAATTCAGCTTTCATGCATTATCCAGCCCTGCATGTCCGGTACATGTATCTATTACAGTTTAGATATAACTGTCAGCTCCTTCGCCATGTACAAGGCTTTCCCCTGCTCAGAATATTAAGGCTGATCTGACTTCCAAAGGGTCATCGCTGGCCTTACTTTTGGCTGGGCTTTCCTACCACTTTCCTTGTGGAACACTTTTGGATCTCTCAAGTTCTTAGATACATCTTTTTATACATGCCACCGCTTAATAACTCTGCTGACTCGCCACAACCTTGCCGTTCCAAACTCGTTGAATAATAGTTGCTTTGCATGGACTTCGATGGCGTTACACACCTCGTCAGTCAGCACTAATTGTTTATCGGAGGATACCAGCACTTCAGGAACACTTATTCCCTACGGCCTATATAATTCTCTGTGTACGCTTCACTTATCTTGTTTATCTGGTTACGAATACATCGCTGATAAGTATTTCACCAGTCCCAGACTCCGCCATAAGTGCAACACTCGATATAGGGGGTTGGCTAAACCTTACCTGACAGGGACTTACACCCTGCAAGATGCATCAAGCTTCGCTTGACGCACTAACGCCTTGCTAAGAGGCGAGTAATAGTTGGCTATAATGTGCAGCGAAGCGAAACCGAGCCAACTGTTATGAGTCCTGCTTTAGCAACTTGTTAGCCTGTTTCTCAAAATACTCTTTAAAAGATAGTATTTCTTCATCACAATATTTCATAGTGAGTGCAAATAGTTTTTTTGATGCATTACTTGAATCATTTCCCATTGTATTTTCGATAACACTAGGAAGTAGAACTAATGACTTTGCATCCCAATCTTCTGGATCTTCGATACTGCTATTTGGAATTTTGTCATCAAGACAATTTAATAAATTAAGGTTTACGTCGATCCCTTCTTTCATTTCATCACATACACCAGAGAATGAAATCAAAGTAATAAGCAAAAAGGTAAATAATTTCATAGAATCCTCAATTCAGGCTAACGCCCCAAGCAGGGGATTTAAAGAGTGTTTTCCAGCGAGTAAAATTCCCGCTAACTTGGCTTGTTATGTTTCACTTGTTACACTTTCTTCTGAAAATTTACCAGATATTTTCTGCCCACTGACTCTATTTGCATACCAATAATAGAAAGGAAAACCGATTATCGCGGAAAACACACTACCTAAAGCTGAAAAAATCGGGGCAATAAATAAGCCTAATATTCCCTGCATAATTTGACCAGATTGAATTGCACTAACCAAAACGATGAAAGCGATGAAAATACCACCTCCAAAACCAATGGTGGCTGATAGTTTTACTATTGAAATAAAATCGAGTTGGCTTCTAAATGTCCTTATCACTACTTATCTCCAGAAACATAACAGTTTAATCTGTGGAAAAATGCCGTGTTTAAACGCGGTATCTTTCCATATTTTTGCAATAGTCTATTCCCAACATGTAACTAAGTGACTGTATAGAATATAATTTTTCTTACCTTAATATTTCCTGGTGTGGAAAAACGGCGTAGCACTTTGATCTTGCGAATAGGCGGAATCACGATAGAGCGCTGTTCATTCACGCAGTACTTTTAGAAGATAATGTGCCTAAGTCTCTTTTTTACGGCTTGTCGCTAAAACAATGTTTACTCGCTACTATGCAAAACGCACGATTAAAATCCGTTAGCGGGGCACCCATAATAACGAAACGAAAAAAATACGTTGATTTTTATGCTGTTATTATGGATGTCTCATTAAATTAGTTATACTAATTGCTACATGTACCTTTTTTAGCTAACCCTAATTTAGACACAGCCTTCTTACCTTCTTCGTCGCTTACTAATTCAACTCCCGCTCCTCCAACAAAAACACCTAATTTTATATATTGCTCTATAAAATAATTTTTTCCTGTTTCTGCTTTTATAATTAAATCATTTGGTGAAAATTCTGACTCTGTAGATATTTTATGTTCTTTATCACCAGTTACCTCTTCATAGAAAAACATATCAGGTGATGTTTCACCAATACATTTTTCATCAACCCAAATATCTTTCTTTAAAGCTTGGCCCACAAAAGAGTCTCTATAAATATACAACCCTGAATTACCATTTGAAGGCGGATTAAACTGCTTGGCTTTATTGGATTCCTCTATACTCTCCATAGGAACTGAGGCACAACCTCCTAAAACGAAGGTGACTACTAGAACTAGTGATATCATTTTTAACATTTTAATTCCTTTTTAGTTTTGATTGAATATGTACAACGCTTTGCCAAGGGGCAAATGCGAACGTTGTTGGGCGAAGCCCAGTGAGTATTTGTCCCAGCCGCGCTTTTTGCGGCGAACTTAGGCAACTTGTTATGTTGCATGATTCAAGATTTCTCATCTTTATAAGCAATAGACAGTCCTGCAATAAAACCACACACAAAGCTAATTAGTACTGCTTTTATGAACCCCATCATTGTCAAACCATCGATTCCACCATTTAAAAAGGATTTGAGTAAAGCGAGCAATAAAATCAAAATTTGAAAATAGACAGTTAATTTAAATACTTTATCCCAAAATGATTTACTTTTTAGATAGCTAGGTTTCATTTTTCAGTACAGTTTGTAAGGCAACATAACAGTGTATTAGTCCAAATTCGTGTTAAGTCCGGATAGGATCCAACTTAATCGTTCCGCACAAAATTAAATATATTTTACTAATGGTTAGCAGGTCACCCATAATAATGAAACGAAAAATTATTTTTTTTCACACTGCTATCATAGATTTTTTGTTAAATTTTTAGAAGGAGAAAAATCCATTTTTTACAGTATTTAAGCCTTTTCATGATTAAAATTGATAACCAAGCTGCAGCACACTCCCCATACCTACACCATCATTTTCGTTGCCAACAACAATTGTAAAACCTAAGTTGACACCTGAATTATTTATGCCATTGAAAAAGTAAAGATAACCTAGACCTAAGCCATAAATTGGATCTCTATCAAAGCGTTTTGTTCAGTGCCAACAATTCCAATATACATACTTGTACCATGTTTAGAATTAGTGGCATTAAATAGATCGGTTTTTATCCAGCCAAGACCTGCACCACAAGTCTCACCGTATAAAGATAAATAACTAACACACCCTACGTAAATATATTTTAAATCAGTTTTAGATTGAATTCCTGCATTCACACCAATACCGCTATATAGCGTTCCGGTACCTATACCGAATGTAAAAATCATCGTTGGCTAATGTCTGGGATGATATCGTTAGAGCATAGGATAAAAGACATTATTTTGTAATTTTCTTCAAAAGTTATCCCTACTAGATTTGAGTCATTAAAAAGAAGAATCTATTGCCCAAAATTTTTGATCAATCCTGAGTTTAGAACTCATCACCATCCATGGGAAATTTTCAAATATGTCAGTAACTTAGCACCACTTACGAGCAATATCAACCGGGTAACCCCTGCATAAAACGAGCATTTTACCTACCGGGATCTGAAATACACCGCGGGTACATGATCACCCTGAAGTCACTGATGTATTTCACGTACTTTGCGGGTTAAAAAAGCAAAGCGCGACAGGCTACAAAAATAGAGTGCCAATGATATATATTGCAGGTTTTACCCATGATGAGGGCGGGTTTACTCATGTTTATTAAGGTGTGGCTTGAAGTTTGTGTTGAGGTGTATAAGGAGCACTTTAGGGTATGAACCAATAGCCGGTGGCGGTGCACACTTGTCATTGAGGGAAGTGGTAAAGGGCGGCTCCACCGAGCAATAACATCATATTATTGCTCGGTGGGGCTGCTTATCTAAGGTTTTTAGTCCGGGAACTGGCGGATGATGGTGTTCAGGGAGTCTTTGGCATCACCAAATACCATGCGGCAATTGGGTTTGAAAAACAACGGATTGTCGATGCCGGCAAAACCCGATGCCATACCGCGCTTAAATACAAACACGTTTTTGGCCAGATCCGCATTGATAACCGGCATACCGTAAATTGGGCTGCCTTTCATTTCACGGGCTGCGGGGTTAACCACATCATTGGCACCAATAACCAAAGCCACATCGAAATTCTCGATGCGTTTATTGATGTCATCCATCTCAAACAAGTGCTCGTAAGAGACATCCGCTTCAGCGAGCAATACATTCATATGCCCGGGCATGCGCCCCGCTACCGGGTGAATGGCGTAGGCCACTTCTGCACCATTTTCTTCGAGCAGCGTTTGCAACTCTTTCATGGCATGTTGCGCCTGGGCCACCGCCATACCGTAACCGGGGATAACAACCACAGATTGGGCGGCCTCTAAAACGTAATAGGCATCATCGGCGCTCAGGGCTTTCACTTCCCCTTCAATCACCATCTCTGAGTGAGTGACCGGCATAAAACCGGAAAACAGTACATTGCTTAACGAGCGGTTCATGGCTTTACACATGATTTTGGTCAGTATGATGCCACTGGCACCCACCAGTGAGCCGGCGACGATAAGCAAATTGTTTTGCAGGGCAAAACCGGCCGCACAAGCCGCCAGGCCCGAGTAACTGTTAAGCAAAGAAATCACCACTGGCATGTCGGCGCCGCCTATGGGCAACACCAGCATTACCCCAAACAGCAAGGCTAAACCCAGGGCGATATACAGCACCATGCTCACATCAAGGGTGTTTTGTGGCTGGGCGACAAAGAGGTAACCTATGCCAACAATCGCCAATACAAGCAAAACATTGGCAACAGCCTGGCCGCTAAAAGTGATCCCCCGGCCGGGAATACGTTCACTGAGTTTGGCCCAGGCGATTAAACTACCGGAAAAGGTTACGCAACCAATGAGCAGGGCTAAAAAGGTGACCAGTAATACAAAGGTAGATAACGCTACGCCGCTTTGTACCGTAGCCCAGGCAACAAACACGCTGCCTAAGCCCCCCACACCATTTAGTAAAGACACCATCTCCGGCATGTCGGTCATGGCGACCAGGCGCGCAGCAAAAAAGCCAACAACGGCGCCTGCTAACATGGCAATAGCAATCCATTGATAGGTCACTATGGAGTTATCCGCCAGTGTGACCACTATGGCCAGCAACATGCCCACCGACGACAGTAAATTTCCTTTGCGAGCTGTACCCGGATGACCGAGCAATTTCAAACCAAAAATAAACATGGCTGCGCACAGCACATAGGTAAAGTTGATCAGTAAATCTGTATTTGTGCTTACATCTAGCATCATATTCACCTATTTTTTCTTTTTGAACATGGCAAGCATGCGATCCGTGACCATATAGCCACCTACTACATTGATGGTTGCCAAAAAAACTGCAAACGCTCCCAGATACATAGCATATTCGCCCAGTGACTCATCGCCGGCCAGAGCCAAAGCCCCCACCACAGTGATCCCGGAAATCGCATTGGCCGCAGACATCAGCGGTGTATGCAAGGTGGCTGGCACTTTATGGATCAGCTCAAAGCCGACAAAAATTGACAGTAATAAAATAAATAACAGATATACCCCGTCCATTAGGCCACCCCATTTGTGTTTGATTGTTGTTTTTGCGAGGCATAAAAATCACTGATCATGGTGTTCACCACTTTGCCTTGATAGGTAATAATACAACCTGACTGCACTTCATCTTCGATGTCCAGGGCAAAACGGTTGTCTTCTTTTGCCCAAAACTCACTGATCAGGTTATATAAATTGCTGGCGTACATCTGGGTGGCATGTTTGGCCACACCATTAGCCCAGGCACCTGTGCCAATGACATTCACACCGTGAATGGTGACTGTTTCCCCTGATACGCTGCCTTGTACATTACCGCCGCTTTCAGCGGCCATATCCACAATCACGCTACCCGGGCGCATTAAGGCAATCGTTTGGCTATCAATGAGCACCGGGGGTTTGCGGCCAAATAACTGGGCGGTAGTGATCACAATATCTGAATCGGCGATGCATTTGGCTTGCTCTTTTTGCTGAATGGCCATCTGCTGGGGCGTGAGCGCCTGGGCATAACCCTGGCCGGTTTCACTAGTTTCACCCAAATCTATGTCGAGAAACTTTGCCCCTAAGGAACGTACTTGCTCAGCCACTACCGCACGGGTATCAAATGCCGTCACGCTGGCACCCAGGCGTTTAGCGGTAGCGATCGCTTGCAAACCTGCCACACCCGCACCAATAATAAATACTTTAGCGGGTTTTAATGTGCCCGCAGGCGTCATCATCATCGGCAGTACACTGGGCAGAGTATTGACAGCTTGCATCACCATCACATAACCGGCCAGGCTGGCTTGTGAGCTTAAGGCATCCATTTTTTGACAGCGACTGATACGGGGGATCATTTCCATACTGATACTGGTCACCCCTTTGCTGCACAGGGTGTCTACAAAACCAGGTTCATTAAAGGGATCAAGGTAACTGACAATCAAAGCGTCTTGTTTGAGTTCAGTCACTTCCTCACCACCAAGCTTGTGCAAGCTCAATATAATGTCACCCTGTTGCAAAAGCTCACTGCGGTTAGCCGCAATCGTGGCGCCTGCTGCTACGTACTCGTCGTCATATACGTCAATGTGCTGGCCTAAGCCAGCTTCAATAAGCACCTTTGCGCCTAATAATTTGTAAGCCTTTACGTTAACGGGCAACAGCGAACAACGCTTTTCGCCCGCTTTCATTTCAGCTGGAAATGCAATAGTAGGCATAAACCCTCCAAGTTTTGTTATTATTTGACTTACCATAGTGCTCAAACTATGCACTGCTTGAGTGTAAGTTAATAATTCAAATTAGTTATATATAATATACAAAAAACGTTATAAAGAGGTTATCTTTCATTAATTACAGTGATAGATGTCATATTCTATTGGGTGAGGCGGCTAAAGGCGCTCTTGGGGGCGATAGCACCGGGGTACTGAATAACAATGCCAGCCGCCTTGGCGAGAGGTTTATTTATACGTTGCATTTAGCCTACAACCCAGGTCAAAAGGGCGGCTACAGTTAATATAATCCTATAATATGGGGCAAATATTAAAATTTGAGTATTTATAGCCCAACAAGGGGTATTGCCGGTGCGCTATGGCTTTCTTACTCTTGGGTATTGTTGTACTGATAAATAAATTTTATCGGCTGCATGACCAATTGAGGAAAAACTGAATTGATACCTTTTAGGGCCAAAAGTTTTGCTTTAGCGGTAAGACCTTTCATATGGTACAAATCCGCATTATTTGCGGCCAATTTTTGCACCTTGGTAACTCGCTGCAAACGCGCTGATTGATAACAATGTAATGCCTGCTCAATGTTCACTGCTTGCCAGACTGGCGTCTTTGCCAGCTCACTGGCTAAACTATAGCCATCTTCAATGGCCATAGCCGCGCCTTGGGCCACAAAGGGCAGCATGGGGTGACAGGCGTCGCCCAGCAAGGTCACTTGTCCATCTACCCAGGTAAAAAGGGGTTTACTGGTAAACAGCCCCCATAAAAAACAGCTTGGCACGGCATTGACCAGTTCAACCACTTCGGGATGCCAGCCACTAAATGCATGGCGTAATTGCTCCACATCCCCAGGTACATTCCAGCTTTCATCTGACCAATCCTGACGTTCTTGCACCGCCACCAGATTGATTTGCGCGCCGCCGCGCACATAATAACTGACGATATGCCCACCCGGCCCAACCCACAAATTGGCATCGGGTTTAACCAGTCCAGGGGGTAATTTGCTGGTCTCTACAGTCGCGCGCCAGGCCACATGGCCACTAAATTCCAGTTTGCTGTCACTGTGCATACAGGCTTTTATTTTTGAGCGAACGCCATCAGCGCCAATAAGCACATCGCCATTAATGTGACGTCCATCCTGTAACATTAATTGCACTTGCTGCTGTTGATGGTGGCGATAACCGGCCACCTGGGTATCCAGGTGTAGCTCAACGCCGCGCTCAAGGGCTGCTTGATATAACACCTGATGCAGATCCGCCCGGTGAATATGCAGGTATGGCGCACCGTACTTGTTCTCGGCCGTTTCACCTAAAGGCATCCGCAGATATTCGGCGCCTGTTTGATAATGGCGCATGGTGGCCTGCAAAGGGCGAAAAGCCAGGAGTGCCAGCTGTTGGCCTAAACCTAATTTGTGTAGCACATGCATGGCATTAGGGCTGAGCTGAATACCCGCCCCCACTTCTTTTAGGGCACGGCTTTGTTCAAAAATTTGTACCGAAAAACCTTTTTGCTGCAATGCCAGGGCCGCACATAAGCCTCCTATTCCCCCACCAGCAATTAATATTCGCTTTGTCATGACTGTTCTTTTTAGGTTACGGACTCATTTCAGTTGCTACGCAGGATACGTTATAGGCTGTTGATTGTATCGTGAGTTATTAATTTGCCAAAAAAAACGCCGCCAATTGGCAGCGTTTTATGGGTTTGAGGCAACACAGCGCTTAAGCTGTCTTACGCCATACCGTCACATGATTGCAGGCTCTGTGACTGTTTCTGCCATCCAGCTGATATTCACTGTTGATCTGTGTTTCGCTGAGCAAATCACATGACTGGGCTAACACACTTTTAAGATGATCAGCACTGATCTGGTTCTCACCATTAAGTTTAAAGCCTCCCAACCACTTTTGTTGTGGCGTAATGGCTTCATCCCAGGCGTAGGCACAGGTTAAAATCAACTGGCCATTGACCATCAAACGAGACAGTAAGGCATCGATAAACACCCTCGGATCATAAAGCTGATCCAGTACCCTGTGGCAGACGATAAGATCATAATCACTAAACTGGGTTTTAAGATTGTGCCCGTCGCCCTGCGCGAAGTTAAGGTTAGCCGGGGCGTGCTGAAAACCTAATTGCTCAAGGTTAACTTCATAAAATTGCTGCAGCTCGCCTTCGCTCGGTAAGGCATAGCGAATTTGCCCCTGCTCTTTTAACCCCAGGCAATGTTGAATGTGACGGGCGGTAAAATCAATGCCATCAACCTGAGCAAAGTAACGGCTCAGTTCAAAGGCCAGACGGCCAGCGCCACACCCCATATCCAGGGCTTTGGCGTTAGGGGGTAGTGCCCTTGCGGCCTCTTTACACAGCGCCAGTACTTGTTGCAAATCGTGCTGTGGCTCATTAGCTTGGGCGCTATAGTGATGATGCAGTATACGGCTGATCTCCACCTGGTTTTCGTAGGCATTAACCGGCTTTATAGGCACCTCTTCAGTGGGAGATAACACATAACGAAAGCCTGCATGCTGGTAGAAATGCCGTCTAAAGGCATAACGCGAATCTCGGCAGGCTTCATTACCGGTAGATATCCAGCTGCCGCCTTTTATCAGGTTGTGCCGTCCGTCAAAAGTCGGAGTAGAAAAATCATCATATAAGGGGTGAACTGCAAAACCGTCATAGCCATCTATGGGGCTCTCACTCCACTGCCATACATTGCCAATCACATCATAAAAATCACCCTGGGGGTATAAATCCACCGGGCAAGGGGAGGCATAATGTTCCAGATTGATATTACCCGGTGCGCTTTCCCATTGGGGTAAATCGGTGGCTAGTGGGTCCCGCAACAGTTGCCATTCGGCTTCGGTAGGCAAACGGAAAAATTGCCCATGTTGCGCTGACTTCCAGTTACAAAAGGCCTTAGCTTCCAAATAGTTGACTTCTACCGGCCAATTCAGTGGCAGGGGAATAACCTCCAGCAAATTACGTTGCAGGTATTGCTGCCCTTCTTTGAGCCAAAAACCCGGCATAGTGGCCTGGGTATAGCTTAACCATTGCTGGCCTTCGTCAGTCCAAAATTCAGGTTGGCTGTAGCCTCCGGCATCAACAAATTGCAGGTATTCCTGATTGGAAACCAGATATTCGCTGGCAGCAAAGTCCGCAACTGTCAGTTTACACACCCCATATTCATTGTCCCAGCCATAGGTATCATTGGTGGTGGGTTTACCCAGAGTCACAGTGTTTCCTGCCACCGATTTCACCTGGTTGCTTGGTGCAACACCACTGTGGGGGTAAGCTGCCCAGGCGCCGTTTCCGCTCAAATATTGGCTGTCGAGCATACGCATGATCACCGATGACGTTTCAATATGAATACGCTCGTGCTCACACCCCATTAAAATCAGCCAGGCAGGAGAATCTTGGGTAATGGGCAGACTTAAAGGCAGCGTATCGATTACCGTTAATACCAAATCATAGACCTTTTGCCGATAGGCTCTCAGAGCATCGACTGTTGGCCACTGATAATTGCCCGGGGATAAATCATCCCAAGACATCTCATCTACGCCCACTGCACACACCGACTCGATGTGTTGATCGACTCGGTTATGGATGTGTCTTGCCAGCAGCAGTTTATTCACATAAAAAACCGCGGTATGCCCGTAATAAAAAATAAGCGGATGACGCAGGGGCTCAGGGCGTAAATAATATCCTTGATCGTCATCAATCAATGCAAACAGTGATTCATACAAGGCCCACGTTTGCGCAAAATACGCTTTTAGCTCAGCGCGTTTGTCGCTGATACTATCACCACTTAAAAACGGTGGTTTATTTAGTTTAGGCAACTCAATAGCAGGTAAACTCAACTTAACTCCAAAAATCAATAATTACGCTTTGGCGCATCTGACTATTATACATATAGCTCGATTGCGGGTTTAAAGCGCTGTAAATAGCGGTGCTTCAAAGTACTACCGGCTGAATGCGAGGTAGCCTCTAAGGTATCCTTGCAATAATGATCCACGCGCCGGGCAAACCAATCATCCTGTTCGAACAAACTAATTGCTCCCATTGCTGGGACACTATCGTAAAGTGACACAGGAAGGGCCCTGTTTTGCAGACCACCAGGCACCTCTTTGTGGCTTTTCCACTGCTCAATTGCGTCTAATACATTAAGTAGAATAAACACCATATTCAAAAAAGGATCATAAGATTTACTGGTGGCGCCAATTCGATGCTCAATACGCGCAGTTTTTTGCCAGTCATCTGTATAACTTAATACGTCACGGTCGGCCCCGTAAATAAAGGGCTCACGGCCCATAGCTTGATTGTGTTTGCCCCATTTTTTATACAAGGCGATGCTGCCCTGATGTCCGCCAGATAATACAAAGGGCGAACTCAATTCTGCCTCCAGGCCATAATCGCTGCGCAGACTTAAGCGCTTGAATGCATCTTCTTCGGGTAAAAAGAACAAACAACAGGACAAACTTGTTTGCAGAAGCTGATACTGGATCCATTCCCCTAGCTCGGTGCTGGGGATCAAGTTTTCGCCCCCTGAATCTTGCACACTGACATTCATCTGAATAGCATTGGGAATATGCACAGAACGGCGATCGGTTGAAAATATGGATCCAGAGCCTGACACATAACGGCCTTTATCCCCTGCCCAGGCTACGGGTGAAAACGATACACTTTGCGCCCCGAAACGTCTCATAATGGCTGGCAACTGGTCCATGGCCTTGGCTAAATCCTGGGCTTCTCGCAACGGAAACTGACCATTAAACAGGGATACATATTCCCATTGCTGATGCCAAAATTCTGTTTTTAACATGCCGTTAATGCCCAGTTGCCTAAGCGCATAATTAACTCCGGCGTAATCTAAGCCTTTATGTCCCCTGGCGGTTTGGTATACCCCTTCAAGCTCAAAGTGCACCACGGCTTTATAGCCGAATTGGGCAATTTTATCCTGCAGCGCGGCAATAACTTGCTGAGACAGGGGTAAAACGCAACGGTTAGTTAATTCAGACACGAACGTCCTTTTGTTAGTTGTGTGATCAACCGGCTCAATCGCCGGACAAATATTGTATACCCGTCTCCCTTGATGCTGCACCATTGTAGACTGCTCTCACTCACCCTTATCGACGATATTGCGCCAATAATTAGGTATATATTCTAGATGTGAATAGCTCAAAACCATTTTTTCCAAATCATCAAAGCGCCCATAACCACCGCCAGTACCAACATGCCAATGGCCAGCTGATTAAAAGCCTGGGGGTTGTCCACGCCGGGCATGCCCCCTACATTCATACCAAAAATACCGGTTAAAAACGACAAAGGTAAAAAAATAGCCGTCACCAGAGACAAGATATACAACACCATGCCCTGTTTTTCGGCTATACGGTTGCGCAGTTCATCTTGCAACACCAGCGCCCGCTCTCGGGCTAAATCCAGATCTTCCACATAACGGGCCATGCGATCTGTCTGTTCACGCACAGAAAAGGCCTGTTCAGCGGATAACAGCGTATTGGCACGATACAGGGCATCCAGAGCATCGCGCTGAGGTGCCAGGTAGCGCCTGATAGCAGCCGCTTGACGGCGCACAACAGCCAAGCGCTGACGAGCACTGCTGGTGATCTCATCAGATGTTTCAAAGCCCACCAGATCTTCATCCACTATATCGACCATCTCACCGATACGCACCACCACCTGCCTAATCAGTTCCAGTAAAAGAGCCCCCGGGTTTGGGACCCGCATCCCCTGTTCAAGTTGCTCGCGCACATCCTGTACTGACAGCAACTTGCGGCCCTGGCGCCTGGCCGTCACTATCCCATTTTGGGTGTACCAGATACGCAAGGACACCATATCTTGGGGATCTGCATCGGGGTTTTTATTGATCCCCCGCAGATAGATCAATAACCCATCATCGATTTGCACCGTTTTTGGCCGAGTATCCAGGGCCTCCAGGGATTCAATAACAGAACCAGTCAAATTCAGAGCTGACATAACTTGGCGGGCGTCTGTGGCATCACATTGTAAATGCACCCAGGTAAAGCCGTCTTGTTGGCGGGCCTGAGTTAAGCCCTCCATAGTAGTCTTGCTTGCTCGCCCAGTTGCATCGATAAAAAATGCCCACAATACAGTACTGGACTGAACTGGAAACGGTTCAGAAATATTTGTCATAGGATAAACCTTGCATTAGACAGCTTATTAACATTGGCGAATATATACCCCCGTGACCCCAAAATACAGGTGCAAAGTACAGGCAGGTACGCTGAAAAAGTTACACTGAGCAGGAAATAGCATTCGTTTTCTCAAGGGTATAATGGGGCACTTATTTTCAGCCTGAGCACCCTTCTGGCGGGTTTAAAATCTCCCTCTACTGTGTTACTTTTATTGGACAAAACGAAGCGATACCTCAACATAAAAACCTTATATTTGACGATTTACATTCCTGCTGTTCCCTGCCTTTTGAGGCCACTGGGGTATCCGTCACCCAAGGATTTTTAATATCATTTTTTCGTTGCTAAATAGCGCCTTTAGACAATAAATGGGTGTAAACTATATCCCATATTTTGCTGGTTGGACTTGGGTTATTCTTCATCCCATATCGCCTCTAGGCCGCGCCGTTAAAGAGAGACCAGTGAATATCAGAACCCGACCAGGCAAAATTTACTTAAAAATTTTTAATTTTAGCGACCTGCCCCAGAGAACTACATGAAAATTGCTATTTTATCCCGAAATAAAAAACTTTATTCCACCCGACGTTTAAAAGAAGCGGGGGAATTACTTGGCCATCAAGTCGATGTTATAGACACCCTGCATTGTTATATGGATGTCACCAGTAATCATCCCGCGGTGCGTTTTAAAGGTGAAGCGTTACCTTTTTACGACGCGGTTATTCCGCGCATAGGTGCGTCGGTGACTTTTTATGGCACATCAGTCGTGCGTCAGTTTGAGATGATGGGCACCTTTAGTATTAATGAATCTGTCGCCATCAGCCGTTCCCGTGACAAATTACGTTCCTTGCAATTATTGTCACGTAAGGGAGTAGGCATGCCACGTACTGGCTTCGCCCGGCATCCGGATCGCATCGATGATTTAATTAAAAACGTCGGCGGTGCTCCTGTGGTAATCAAATTACTGGAAGGCACACAGGGCATTGGTGTGGTACTGGCAGAAACCCAAAAAGCGGCCGAGTCGATTATCGAGGCCTTTATGGGTTTAAATGCCAATATCTTGGTCCAGGAATATATAAAAGAAGCTGGGGGGGCAGATATTCGCTGTCTGGTGGTGGGCGATAAAGTTGTGGCTGCGATGAAACGTCAGGGTGCGCCAGGGGAGTTTCGCTCCAACCTGCACAGGGGTGGCACCGCAAGTCTGGTCCGTTTGTCGCCAGCTGAACGTAAAACCGCCATAACAGCCGCCAAAACCATGGGCCTGAATATGTGCGGAGTGGATATTCTGCGCTCCCATCACGGCCCTGTCGTGATGGAAGTGAATTCGTCGCCTGGACTGGAAGGCATTGAAACCGCCACGGGTAAGGATGTTGCGAGTATGATAATTGAATTTATTGTAAAAAATGCTAAACCCAATAATACCAAAACACGTGGTAAAGGCTAGATGGGAAACTTAACGATAGGCGGGGTTGAAATAAAACCCGGCGAAACTAAACAAATTAAATTGGAAATGCCTCCTCTGTATACCAGTACACGCATGTCCATACCAGTTCATGTGCAACGAGGTAAACGGGCTGGGCCAACCATGTTTGTCAGTGCCGCCATTCACGGTGATGAACTTAACGGCATTGAGATAATTAGCCGGCTATTGAGAAGTAAATCTCTGGCCACCTTGCGTGGCACATTGATAGCGGTGCCTATGGTTAATGTATACGGCGTGTTAAACCAAAGCCGTTACATGCCGGATCGCCGGGATCTTAACCGCAGTTTCCCAGGGGGTAAAAAGGGCTCACTGGCAGGCATTGTCGCCAACTTGTTTGTGCAAGAAATTGTCAGTAAATGCGACGTAGGCATCGATTTACATACAGGCGCGATACATCGTAGTAATTTACCACAGATCAGGGCAGACCTGAAAAATGAAAAAACCATGAGTATGGCTAAATCATTTGGCTTACCTGTGCTGCTTAACAGTGACATTCGTGACGGCTCCTTGCGCCAGGCGGCCGGGGATTTGGGTGTCAATGTACTACTTTACGAAGCGGGACAAGCCCTAAGATACGATGAATTTTCCATTCGTGCCGGGGTAAGGGGTATTACCAATGTGATGCGCGAAATTGGCATGCTCAAAGCCCGACGCAGCAAAGGCCATTCCATTGAACAATTTGTGGCCCGTCAGAGCGGTTGGGTACGGGCCAATGAAAGCGGTTTGGTCAATCATATCGCCCAGTTAGGGGATCATGTGGCATTGGGAGCACCTCTGGCAAAAATTTCAGACCCTTATGGAACAGAACTGGCCACAGTGCTGTGTCCGGCTGAAGGAGTGGTAATTGGCAAACAGAATATCCCTCTGACACAAGTTGGCGAAGCCATGTATCACATCGCCTATTTTCATGCCCCGGATTCGGTGGCAGAACATGTTGAATTACTGCAGGACAATTTAGATACCCCCTCTCCTGTATTTGACGAGACTTAACGATGTATAAATACCAAATAAAACCCATAGTAGGCACACTTGAGTTGTGTAATTTACCTGAATTGACCATCCATGCTCTGAATGTACGGGTTGATACGGGGGCGACTACATCGTCATTGCATGTGGACAACATTGAAGAATACAAAAGTGGTGAAGAATTATGGGTGAGTTTTGATATTCATCCTAATATGCACAACGTGGCCCAGATAGTGCGCCGTGAAGCTAAGGTAGATGCGATTAAACGGGTAAAAAGCTCCACCGCTACCCTGGAAAAACGTTATACCATCAAAACTAAAATTCAAATGGCTGAACTGACCTGGTCTATCCAGCTAACATTGACGGATCGTTCGGAGATGACCTATTTGATGTTATTGGGACGTGAAGCCATGGCGGGAAAATTTCTGGTGGATCCTGAACTTGAATACGTATTAAGCGCAGGTTCGGTAAATTAACCCCAATAATAAAAAAGCGGCCTCTGATACGTCGATAATGTTATGGTCGAAGTATCAGATACGGCTTAATCATTTGCTACCACAGGGCTCCTCTGATTATAAGTTTGCCCAATGATCTTATTTTACGAAAGCTTTAAATGCCTCATCCACAGGGGTGTCTGCAAAGTGGTTAATGTAATTACTCATGGTCTTTTGCGCTACACCGACCATAATTTCCAGCAATTGCTGTTGACCATAACCCTGAGCATAAAACGCTTCTAATACGCTGTCTTCCACCACGCCTTTTTGTCTGACTATTGCCAGGGTGGTATCTTTAAGTACTTGCAATTTTTCACTTGGCAAAGGGTCACCATTGCGTAAGGCATCATTGAGGCTATCAGCCACTTTCATGGACTTAGCTATGGCGCTATGCGCTGGCACGCAGTAATGGCAATTGTTTTCAACATTAATACTCTGCCAAATAACCGTTTTCTCGTCTGCTGAAAAAGAGGTCTTTAGAAACTCTTCATGCAGCACTTGATAGGACTTTAATACTGTAGGGGCCTCAGCCATGACACCGTGTAGGTTAGGGATCATGCCATATCCGTTAATTGAATCTTCCAGTAAAGGCTTGCTGTTGTCCGGTGCGGATGCTTTATCGTGTATGGTAAATGTTGACATATTCATCTCCTGAATTACTTTTCATTCTTGAGCGACTGCTCAACTAAGCTCACTATACCCAACATGAACGATCGTTCAAAATAATTTATAGGATTAACATATAACCGAGATAAATTGTGTGTCGGGTCCGACTGATTTAGAATTGAACATTGAAACACTGAGGCGCTAATGGCAAATACATCTAAATTCGACAGGGAAGAAGTACTCGAAAAAGCTAAAAATTTGTTCTGGGAAAAGGGTTACCTGGGCACGTCAACGCGGGAATTGCAAAATGCGATAGATATGCGCCCCGGTAGTATCTATGCC
>JBKEFM010000079.1:0-17953 GCA_046709505.1 Paraglaciecola sp.
CTTTGAATAAAGTCGTTGCTAAAACCCTGGAAACCTCAGTCGATTATCAAGCTGACAGCAACACCTTCAGCGCTACGCTATATCGTACTAAAAGTACCGATGACATTATTTTCCAGCAAGCTGGTGTCACTCAATCTGAGGGGTATTTTATCAATGTTGATGCAACGAATCGACAGGGGGTGGAGCTGTCATTTTCACATGATCGCCAGACCTTCTCGTTGGGGGCAAGTTACAGTTACTTAGATGCTACCTTCGAGTCGCCATTTGTGTCCTTTAGCCCAAATAATCCTTTTGGTGGTGACCGGCAAGTACAAGTGGGTAGCGCTATTCCTGGCCTGCCCAAACACCAACTTAAAATGCACAGCAGTTGGGATATTAATGAGGCTGTGAGCGCGGGGGCTGAATGGTTATTTGCCTCGTCATCGTTCTATCGTGGTGATGAAGCGAATGAGCACAAAAAAGTGCCAGCTTACTCGGTACTTAATATGTACGTGAACTACCAATTTAACCAAACAACTATGCTCAGTGCACGGATCGATAATGCGTTTGATCGTCAATACCATACGTTTGGCACCTATGGCGAACCCGAAGAAGTGCTAGGCGAGGTGCATTCTCAAATAGACGAACCCTATTTTATTGGGCCAGCCAGCCCTCGAAGCGTTTCAGTCAATATGCAGGTGCAGTTTTAGTACTGATTCTTTCCTATGACTTCGTCAATTGCCCACCAAAGATACTGATGCCTGCCATAATTGACGACAGGAGTCATACTAAAGGATGAAAGAATTAAGACCTGTCTGGCAATAGGATAAACCCATAATTTCCCAACACTTAGAGACCAATCCATGAATCAAAAATCTGTACAAAATTTGGCCTCTGTTTTTGCACTATCACTGTTCACGGTAAGTTATTATACCAATGCGAAGACCCCTGCTCCACTACAAAATATAGAAGATCATGAGGTTATTGTAGTGACAGGAAGTCGTCAGGCGTCAGATTTACTCACTTTGACCGGCAACATAGATCGCATTAGCAGGCAAGATATTCAATCAGTACGTGCGGTTCACCCCAGTGACTTACTGAATCGTTCAACAGGGGTGCATATTCAAGCCAATAATGGGATGGAGTCATTACCTTCATTGCGTTCTCCGGTCTTAACGGGTCCGGGTGCTGCCGGTGCGTTTTTAATTCTTGAGGATGGCATTGCCACCCGGGCCGCTGGATTTGCTAACAACAATGGTCTGTCTGAATTGAATCTGGCCCAGGCCCAGGAAATTGAAATAGTGCGCGGCCCGGCAAGTGCCATATATGGTTCAAATGCGGTGCACGGTGTTATCAATGTATTAAGCTCCCCGGTAAATGATGACGGCGATATCTCACTGATGGTGGGCCCTAATGAGCGTTATGAAATTCAGGGTAGTGTGGGCAAGACGATGGGCAAACATGGACTAAGCGTGAATAGCCAAATTGTCGATGATGGTGGATATCGGGATGATAGCCAATTTAAGTCCAGCAAAATTGGTTTACGTCATGAATATATCAGTGGAAAAAATGCTGTTACGACCACTGTTTCTGGTTTTTTACTTGACCAAGACACCGCCGGTTTTATCGCTTCTGGTGATAATGGCGAAGGGTGCTTTACGTCAGATTTAGAAGATAAAAATTTGTACAAAGATGACGCCACCATGGAAAAAAATTGCGATCAGGACGCTTATCGAAAATGGTCATCGTTACGCATAGCCAGCAAATGGCAGCGAGAATTAAGCCCAGACAGCTATTTTCAAATTACACCGTATTTACGCACCAATTCAATGGAATTTCGCCAACATTATTTACCCTCTGAAGCCATTGAGGAAAATAGCCATTCCAGTGTGGGATTGATCAGCAGTTATCACTGGCGGGTAGATTCAGACTTGGCCGTTATCGTAGGTGCAGATGCCGAATGGACAACAGGAACACTGACAGAAACCCAGCAAAAAGCCAGTACATTTGGATTTGGTAAAGCTCGTCAGCAAGGTGTGCATTATGATTACGAAGTCGATGTGTTTACTATCGCGCCCTATATTCAAGCTGATTGGCAATATAGCGATCAACTGGATTTCTCAGCGAGTGTGCGTTTTGACATTAATGACTACGATTACCATAACCTCATCGCGGATGGTACGACAAAGGCCGATGGTTCGAGTTGTGTCAATAGCAATAATGAAACTGTAGCTTGCTTGTATCAGCGCCCCGCAGACAGTAACGACGATTTTGAGAATAGTAGCGCCAAGGCCGGATTTAACTATCGTATAGCAACAGGTATTGCATTGTTTGGGGATTGGTCACAAGGCTTTAGAGCGCCGCAAACTACTGATTTATACCGCATTCAAAACCAGCAAGTTGCCGGACAAATTAAATCTGAGGAAATTGAAAGTCAAGAAATCGGTGTGCGAGGTTTAAGTGAAAAATTGAATTATGAATTGGTTATGTTCTATATGACTAAGGATAATTTCTTTTTCAGGGACGATAACGGCCTGAATGTCACGGATGCTGAAACGTCTCACAAAGGTGTGGAGCTGGGGCTCGATTATAAAATTCTCAGCAACCTCAATTTAGCGGTTAATTACACCTATGGAGTGCATCAATACGAATCGGATCAACTCAGCAGCGCAGTAGTAAAAGGTAACGATATTGACACTGCCCCAAGACAGTTAGGAAATGTTCGGATAGCGTGGCAACCAAACGTATCAACTGATCTGGCCCTTGAATGGGCTCATGTAGGGCGTTATTACCTTGATCCCGCAAACGAACATCAATACACCGGCCATGAAGTGGTTCAGTTACGGGGCCAACTGGCTCTCAATGACCAAGTCACGATACATGCTCGAATAGAAAACTTATTCGATGAGCGTTATGCCAGCCGAGCAGATTATGCCTTTGGTTCGTATCGTTTCTTCGGTGGTCAGCCCAGAGCACTGCACTTAGGGATCGCAGCAACATTTTAAGGATGAGGGGATGCGTAGCCAATACACGGTAATCGATATTTGATGCTCAGCGATTACCGTGACGACAGGAGAAACCTTCTGATAGGGCACAATTTTTCTGTTTACAAGGATACCAAACATGTTCAATTTTTTTGCTGTTATGCTTCTTCTTGTTAGCTTTGCTAGCGTGGCTGATAGCCTGCCTGAAGTCCGATTAGGCGTGCTTAAATACGGCACCGTAAATTGGGAAGTGGATGTGATTAAGCACCACAAGCTCGACGAAAAATACAATTTTGATTTAAAAGCTATTCAGTTAGGCAGTAAAAATGCGTCTGCCGTGGCACTGCAAAGTGAGGCAGTTGATATTATTTTAACCGACTGGCTTTGGGTCAATCGACAACGGTCAAATCAAAAGCTTTATACTTTGTTTCCCACCTCTATTGCTACGGGGGGATTATATGTGCCAGAGACGTCGACAGTTGACAATCTCGCAGATTTACGGGGGCAAAAAATCGGTATCGCTGGCGGAGAAGTAGACAAAAATTGGTTGTTGCTGCAAGCTTATAGTCGCAAAAAATACGGTTTCGATATCAAAAAAGAAACGTTACCCAACTTTACCTCTCCTCCCTTACTCAATGTATTAATGTTACGTGGTGAATTGGCCGCTGCCATCAATTTTTGGCATTACGGCGCGCGGTTAGAAGCACAACAATTCAGATTATTGGTTACCGTACCGCAAATGCTGGCTGAGTTGGATATTGATGCTGATGTCCCGCTACTGGGTTGGGTATTTGAGGAAACATGGGCGCAACAAAATCCCGATAAAATTAGCCGTTTTTTACAGGCGTCCCTTGAAGCGAAGCAGATCCTTTATTCGTCTGATGCAGAGTGGGAGCGAATTCGCAATCTGACCAAAGCTGAAAACGATTCGGTGTTTTTGGCATTGAAAAAAGCCTACCGAGCGGGCCTGATACAGGAGTTTGGAGCCAGGGAATTAAAAGCCAGCGAACAAATATTTTCTGTTCTGGCTCAGCAAGGTGGCCAAGCATTAGTAGGCCAGGCAACGTCTTTGGATGCGGGCACGTTTTGGACGTTTGATAAACGTGAACTGACACCGCTGCCAACAAGCGACAATGACAGTGATCTTTAATGCCTCAATGCTCAAGTTATTTGACCTGTTTAGACTCAGAACGTTAAACCGATACGTTGAACCCTTTGCCATGCTTAATACCGTTATGCAGGGGATCATAAAGCGACTGGGCATAGTCATGGTACTGGGTTTGTTGTGGCAATGCTTGGCGGTGCTGATATCCAGTCCTGATTTCCCCACCTTTTTTGCGGTGCTAAAAAGTATTCATTTTCACCTGACAGAAGGGGAAATGTTAGCAAACCTTGCTGTTACCCTTAAACGTGTGATTATCAGTTTTTCTATTTCTATGGTGCTGGGTGTTTTTTTCGGTGTGGTGATGGGCACCCACAACCTGATCAACAGGTTTACCGATTCGCTGCTGATCATTGCGCTTAATGTGCCTGCGTTAGTCACCATTTTACTTTGTTATATCTGGTTAGGCTTAGCAGAGAGTGCGGCTATCACCGCTGTGATCCTGAACAAGGTACCCACTGTGATCGTGATGATAAGGGAAGGAGCACGCGTGGTAGACCAGGATTTACTTGCCGTAGCCAGGGTTTACAAGCTATCAGCCAGTGCTACTTTTTTTAAGGTGTTTTTACCTCAACTGTACCCTTACATGATGGCGGCCGCGAGATCGGGCTTGTCACTGGTCTGGAAAATTGTACTGGTAGTAGAATTACTTGGCAGAAGTGATGGGGTTGGATTTGCCCTCAATACCCAATTTCAATTTTTTGATATCACCGGAATACTGGCTTATACCCTCGCTTTCATCAGTATTATCCTACTTATCGAAGCGCTTATCTTTAGGCCTATGGACAAAATTATTGCAAAAGGGGGGAAAGGTGATTGAATTACGCGTGCATATAAAAGACAAGTCTTATGACAAACAAGTAAAGGTCTTGCAGGATATTGATTTTACTGTTGGTAAAGGGGATTTTGTGGCGATCATCGGCCCCTCGGGTTGCGGAAAAACTACCTTACTTAACATGATAAGCGGTCTTGAATCCTGTGCTGATAATAGCGTGCTAATTAATGGCAATGCACCCGGTTCAGAGTCGGTGTGCAACATTGGTTATATATTTCAGCAGCCGCGTTTGATGCCATGGTTAACCGTTCAACAAAATTTAAATTTAGTGGCAAAGGGCTCCAGTGAGGAGCAGATTGAGTGTTTGTTAAGAGACGTCGGCCTTGGCGGTAAGGGAGAGTATTTTCCAAGACAACTCTCTGGTGGAATGCAGCGGCGAGTGGGTATTGCACGTGCGTTTTTAATCAAACCTCAGCTATTGTTACTGGACGAGCCGTTTAACTCGCTGGATGCGCCAACCGCGGCCCGTTTGCGATTATTACTCATTGAGTTTAGTCAGCAACAGAACAGCACAGTGGTGTATGTGACCCATGATCTACGTGAAGCTATTTACCTGGCTGATCGCATTATTTTTTTAGGTACCCCCCCGAGTTCCATCGTTCACCAGGTGAAGGTGGATCTGCCCCGGCCTCGTCTCGAATCAGGTATTGAGGAGCTAAAGTGGCAGGCAAACCTTATGCTTAAATACCCTAATTTACTTGCAGGTAGTATCAATTAGGTATTAGCAGATCAATAAAAGGGAAGGACATGACAACAGTGCTAGCTAAAATGCAGCGAGAGGGCATGGGAGGGCGGGGTAAACCTCGCCTGGGGGTCTCTTCATTACGCCAACAAATTTCACAAGAATTACATAATCGGCCCTCACCTAAGATCAATATTTCTACTTCTATCAGCCATATTGCCGTGCGTATTACCGAACAAGAACGTGCGCTGGAATATAAACAAATTTGTATTTTGTGTGCACGGCATAACGTCAACCCACCCATGGCTGATGCAAGTTGCTATTATCAGAATTTTGGCGCGTTTGAAGTCCGCTGGGAACGTCATCTGGAATTCTCCAGTTATAGTTTTATTCGACCAGGTGTGGCCGCCAATCTGTTTGATGGATACGCCATAGAGTATGTGCCACAAGAATGGTTTGATGAGTTGGTGGGTGAACTGGTCAGCGCCGTTAATCTTGTTATCAGTGATACGCAAATGGACGATGACACCCTGCACAGGGCATTTGAAGACTATCAGGTACTGGGGAGTGTGGTGGCACATGGTCGGGCAAGCGTGTTTGCTTCATTTAGATTGCACAGTGATGGTTTTGGACGGGTCTACATTCAAACCAATTCGCTCAACGCCTATCAAGCAGGACGCTTAATTCAGCGTCTGTTAGAAATCGAAACCTATCAAATGATGGCGTTACTTAGCTTGCCGATCGCCAGAGCGTTATCACCAAAAGTAGCTGAAATGGAGCAACGTTTGGTCTCCATCAATCACAAAATGGCAAATTTATCTCTTTACGATGACGGAGAAATGTTAGAAAACCTGTCAAATTTGGCCAGTCAAACTGAGCAACTTATCTCGGATATTAGCTACCGATTTAGTGCGACCAATGCCTACTACGAGTTGGTCTGTGCTCGCCTCAGTCAATTGCAAGAACAGGACATAGGTGGTATTGAACGTATTGACGAGTTTGTTACCCGGCGCTTAAGCCCTGGTATCAGAACGTGTCAGGCGCTTAACCATCGGCTTGATGACCTGACGTGTCGCATCGCCCGTGCCAGCAGCTTACTTAGAACTCGTGTTGATTCATCAATTGAACAACAAAATCAAAAGCTCTTACAGGCGATAAATCAACGGGGAGAAGTTCAACTGCGTTTGCAACAAATGGTTGAAGGTGTCTCAATTGTTGCCATTGCCTATTATTTGATGGGTTTACTGGACTATGTTTTAGATGCATTTAACTTGTTTGGATTTGCAGTAGATAAAATGATTTTAAAAGGTATTGCCGTTCCATTTTTTTTAATTTTCACGTGGATAATGATGCGTTTAATTGTACGGAACATCAAAAAATAGCTTAGGTACAATAATTCTAAAAAATAGAATTAAATTTAAATCGTAGATTATGTTTATTATCTACATACTAAAGTACTACTCCTGTTATGTCATACTAAATGACATCCTATTTAGTTAGTTTGACGAATACTATTATTCATTGCGTATTTATATTATCAGTTTAAATAATAATGAAAACGGAAACATAATAATGAAAAACATAATAAAGTATGGTCTTATTTCAGCTGCAATGACAACGGCATTGGCTGTCGATGCCAAAATAGAAGTTTATTCTAATGAGGGTTTTACCTTTAGTGCTGATGGTTTAGTAAATGCATTTTATTCCAACAGTTCGATTGATCACATTGATGTAAACGGTGCTAAGAGTGATAGAAATCAGTCCCGTGTGCGAATGGGGTTCTTACCTAATAATATCGGTTTTAATTTTGCCAATCAAATGTCTGATATGAAAATTGAAATGAGATCTTCTTTCTGGGTTTCGATTAACGACACTGATAATAACCGCGACGCCTCTCCTGCTGATTTAGGCACGGGCTCCTTGATTGATGTACGACAGTTTTATGCCACGATAAGCGGTGACTGGGGTGAAGTTTTGTTAGGTAAAGATTTTGGTCTTTTTAATCGTTCAAATATTTTAAATGATGAGTTGTTATTGGGTTTTGGGCAAACTTCTGACTTTTTTGGATTAGTTGATGGTGGCAATGTTTCATTTGGCAACATCAGTACAGGCTACACTTATCCTTTCCCTAAGGCACAAATTACCTATCGCTCACCAGAATTTAATGGGTTTAAAATAGCTGTTGGTATTATGGATCCGAATAAATTAGCGGCGAATTCTTCAGAAGACTTACCCCGTTTTGAAGGCGAAATGACTTATAACACAGCCTTTGAAGACGGTACGCTTAACCTTTGGTTAAATGGTGTGAGTCAGTCAAGTGAAGTGGATGGGATTACGCAAGACCAGTCTGGTGTGGGTTATGGTGCGAAAATTAAATTTTCCGGGTTAGGACTTGCTGTGTCTGGATTTAGTACCAAAGGCTTAGGACATGTTGCTGGCTTGGATCAGATTGTTGGCAATGAAGAAATTGCATCTGACGGTATGCTGGTTCAAGCGTCATATACCCTGGATTCTAATCGATTTGTACTGACCCATGGTAAAACTGAAGTTGAAAATACTAACAGCATTCTGGATGCAAAACATACCAATACAGGCTTCGCTTATTTCAAAACAGTACGGGCAGGTTTAACCGCGGTAATGGAATATAACCATACTCAGGCAGACGTCACCGACTCACTAATGGAAGAAGATAACAATACTATTTCTATTGGCGCGGTAGTGACCTTTTAAGGTCTTCTATACCCATTCCCCTTGGAGCTTCAGCGTTGTTGGCTACTCTCACTCACCCCAATCACTTAGTAGGTTTAAGCTTATGGGGCTGAGTTCCATTGCCACCTAGCTGCAACGCCAATGGCTTTGGGTAAAGGGTTAATTTTTTAAGCCATAATATCAAAGGTACGCAATGAAAAATGTTAAACTGATCGTGTTTTATCCACACCCGGCGGATGTGGATGAATTTAAGCAAAACTACCGTGAACATCTCAATCTTTTGCATCGCAAGATGGATATAACCGATACGACAGATTTGCCATACACTGTGACGCGATTCGCCTCATTGGACGGTAAAGATCCTCAGTTTTATCAAATGTTTATGATGCCTTTTCCATCAATGGAAGCGTTACAACAAGTATTGAGTAGCGAAGCGATGCAAGAGGTTGCCGCTGACGCAACGCGAATATCCTCAGGCGGACCACCAAGTTTAGTTATTGGACGTGACGAGTAACCAAATAGGCAGCATTCGGGCAGTGCGGTCAAGTCAATGATTTATCCGCACTGGCTTGTTAATAAAGGGGTAAAACGCTTGTTTTTTTAAGTCAATTTTAGGGTAAACTAAGTAAACTAAAAATTAACGTTGTGCATCATGTATAAAATTCTAGTTGCGGATGATCATCCTTTATTTCGTGAAGCGATTATTAGCACTATTGGTATGGCATTTCCTGGTTCAACTACCATAGAAACAGAAGATATAGAGTCAACCCTTGCCCTGCTAAAAGACTCAGGTAACGACGATATTGATCTGATATTGTTAGATTTAAACATGCCCGGTATGACAGGCCTAAACGGGCTATTAGATGTCAGAAACGAGTGTCCCACTACGCCTATCGTTATCGTGTCGGCAGAAACTGAAAAACAAAAGATTTTACAGACACTGTCTTATGGTGCAGTTGGATTTATTGCCAAGTCGTCTTCTAAAAAAGTGATTGGTGAAGCTATTCAAAGTGTATTTGAGGGAAATGTTTATTTACCATCCAATATCATGCGTTCACAGGCGACAACCATTACCCCCAATGAACATGATATTTCCTCTGAAAAAATATCACTGTTAACACGACGGGAATTGATTGTTTTAAAGCATTTGACTAAGGGTGATGCTAATAAAAAAATTGCGTTTGATTTACACATATCAGAAACAACCATTAAATCCCATGTGTCTTCAATTCTTAAAAAGCTCGGTGCTACCAATCGTGTTAAAGTGGTTGTGGGTTGCAGTGATATTGATTTTAATCAGTACTTAAAGCGTTAAAAAATCAAATGATATTGATTGTAATCATCGTAAAAGATATAGCATAGATGTTTTTAACTTCATTGGTTTAACCGGTTTATTTAATAATAATATTTCACTTTTCTTAATTTCGTTTTTTAGTGATTGACTATAATTTGCGGTTATCATAATGACGGGTAATTGATCCCTGCGTATTTGATTAATTTTATTGGCCACAAATAATCCGGTCACGTCATCGTCAAGGTGATAGTCAACCATTAAAATATCTGCATGGTCGTTTTTAATATCAACCTTCTCACACAAACTTTCCAGACTCGTAGCCGTTACTATGGTGCAGCCCCATTTTTGTAGCAAACGTGACATGCCTGCACAGACATTAATATCATTATCGACCAGCCAGACCTGGCAATTGGAAAAGTCTAAATCATTATGCACAGTATGAGAAAATTTGGCTGTTAATGGTGAATGATTTTGTTTATCTACGGGCACAGTGACCGAAAATACGGATCCTTTGCCAAGTTCGGAGTTGACAGTGATTTTGTGTTTGAGCACTGTGGCTAGTTTATCAACTATGGCAAGGCCTAAACCGAGACCGTTGCTAAAGGCCTTGTGTGAAGATTTTAAACGTTTAAATTCTTTAAATATTTCTTTAAGTTGATCATGAGCAATCCCAGAACCGCTGTCCCATACTTCAATAGTCACATGATCGCCTCGTCGCCTACATCCCAGTAGCACTTTACCATTACCTGCGTATCTGAAGGCGTTTGATAGAAAATTGCGCAAAATACGTACCAATAAGGCACTGTCGCTGTACACCACTATATCAGAGGATACATAGTGTAATTCAACGCCGTAGTGCTGGGTGATTTGCTGGTACTCGTTGGCTAGATTATCTAGCAGTTCTGACAACTTGAATGTGCATTTGTCGGCTTGTACGACACCGGCATCCAACTTAGAAATGTCCACTAAAGTACTGATTAGATTTTCTAAATCATCAAGAGAATGGGCCACCGAGTTGACTATGGATTTCGCTTCATTTTCAACCAATACTTCCCCAAGAGAGCTGGTGAAAAGCTGGGCAGCGTTAAGAGGTTGTAATAAATCATGGCTAACCGCTGCCAGGAATTTGGTCTTGGATATATTGGCAAATTCGGCTTCACGCTTAGCTTTAGTTAAATTGATTTGCGCTTGTCGGCGCTCTTTTGCTTCAATCAACAATTTGTCATTTAGATTTTTCAGTTGTGATGTGCGTTCTTCAACGCGCAACTCGAGTTGGTCGTAGGCTTTTTGCAGCGCCACTGCATTTTTTTTACGGTCGGTAATATCACGCACTAAAACAAAAAATCCAGTTACATTGCCCTCACCGTTGCGATTAGGTACGTAGGATTTTAATAAATGACGACGCTCACCAGCATGATTATTGTCATCAATTTCAAAACTGATACTTTCCCCCTGCAAAGCACGTTCAATGTATGGTCGTAACTTTAAAAAGTCAGAACCCACAAGACTGTGTTCAATGGATAACCCGTCAAGGCTACCTTGTGGCCAGCCGTACCAATTAACATAAACCTGATTGGTGAATTGAAACTTAAGGTCGTCCCCGATATAAGCAATCATGGCTGGTACATTATCGGTAATAAGCCGCAACCACCGTTCACTTTTTTCCAGTGATTCGGCGTAGCGGTGACGGACCGTGATGTCGGTATAGGTCTTAATTAGCTTACCGTTATTGAGGCGATGGTCTCTAATCTCTAAAACCGTACCATTGGACAAGGCTTGTACGTAATAACCTTCTTTGTTTTTGGGATGCTCCCCTAAATCCAGTTCGGTTAAGTTCGTCAAATGGGTGAAATAGGGCATTGAAGATAGTTGGCTGGGTGATAACTGGCTCATCTGCGCAAACCTGTTGTTCCATACTTCCACCTGGCTGGAACGACTGATCAACACCACACCCTGAGATAAATTATCTATCAGGCTTTGTAATAAAAGTGATTTTTGCGTCATCCCCCGTTCGTAACGTGCTGATTCTACTTCTTTTATATCAGTGATATCGGTATATAACATAACCCAGCCACCTTCGCTGGTACGTCGTTCATTGAGCTGAAACCAACGGCCGTCTGACAACTGGTAAACGGGGCTTGATTGGGCATTACCCGGTGTCGCCCGTCGAATAACACCTGTGGTTTTAGCCCGTTCTTTTAAGTCGTTAAAATTCGCCCCTTCTTTAACGGATATACCTGTGGTGTTCCAAAAATTAGCGAAAATGGTATTTTGTAACAGGATCAATCCGTTGTCATCGAGCAATACAAAGCCTTCTGAAATACTCTCTATGGCATCAATAAAACGTTGTTTGAAAATATTCGCTTGTGTATTCGCCTGTTTGAGCGCGCGATGGCTGTGTTCCACCTCAGCCAGGGTTTCATTGAGTATCTGGGTTTTTTCGCGAACCTGTTCCGCTAGGTGTACAGAATGCTCAAACGCAGCATAAGGTGCGTACTGATTGCCTCCTCCTTGTTCAACCCGCAATATTAGCGCGTCATTAATTTTTCTGAGTTTAACGTTTTCATGTCTAAGGCGCAGTAACTCTTGGTGTAGGGTTAGCTTGTTCATTCATTGCCACTTGCAATGTAAACGCCGGTAAACGTCTGATTGAGATGAGTACCATCGATGTGCTCGCCATAGGTATTAAATCCGGTGATCTTGTATTTACTTTGCAGTACTTTTGCTTGAGGTACGAGGTTTTTATGTTCTATTTCGAGGCGGCGTAAAAAGCAGTCACAGGCCAATACCAGTTCTGGCTGCCCATATTTTGACGAGATACGGGTAAGTTCGTTTTTCAGAGAATAAAAAATATCATCCATTTCAACTGCACTCAGTACGATCCCCACATCAACTGCACAATAAAAAGTCAGACTGAAATCATCCTCATTTACTTTCTGAATTGAGCGAATGTAATATTGGCTTCCGACTTTCACCGCCAATGGATGAAGTGAAAAGACCTCTGGGCTAAGGTCTTTCACGTCGGTATTTAATAGCCTTGCATATTCAAGTGCGGCGGGCTCTGCATTTAATTCATAGACCGTTCGACTCTCGGCGTGCGCTGCTGTTACCACCACTTTTTTAGTGGGCAGTTTAATGTGGTTGCAACTGAATACTTCGAAAGGGCAGGTGGTGTTTACCATTATCACTATGGCCGCATTTTGGAAAAATTGACCATGGCAAAATACATGGGTCTTTGCCAGATGAATGTCATCTCCTGCTGAGCCACCAAAATGGGGTATGCCACTTGATGCGGAATTAAGGGTGACTAAAAATTGCTCTTCGTTTGAGGATAGGCCATCAAGGAGTGTTAACAAAAAGGTATTATTTTTAATGGTAGTGAGTTTTTTTGCAAAACAGGCTTCAGTGAGTTTGTTAATGGTTTCCTGAGCATCGATGAGGTTGAATTTTTCCATTGATTCAACAACTTGTGCGTTGATAGCAAAGTGTTTAGAGGAGAATCCGATCGCCACAATGGAGTGCTGTTCGTAACCGTCTGGGGTTATTTCGCCAGCTGTGGTACAACCCACAATATCCAGCGCTGAAAAAGTGTGTTGCATATGCAAAGCTAACTCATCTAAGGCATAGATAGATGAACAATAAAATAGTACAAAGCTGATGTCGGGATGGGTCAATTGGTGTTGCAGCTCCTGGCTTGCAATTAAAGGATCTACTGACCTGCTAATGGCTGTTATTGTTTTTATGTCAGTCATTTTAATACCTCAAGGTTTTCTCATGTTGTCACAAGGTGTCGATAAATATTCATCGTATAGTGGTAGTCATTATACCAATAATTATTCAGCTTTCACACGAGGCTGTGCTGCGTGTTGCTTTGCCTGTAAGAGAGAAATGATCAACTTACCGTGGTAATTTTAATCGGTTTTTTATTGTATTTCTCGACGACACAAAGCTGCGGACTTTCAATTGTGACTAAACATTCGAAGCACTGAATACATTCACCGTAATCAATAGAGCCATTTTTATTTATTGCGTCGATATCACATTTTTTACTACGGCATAGCTGACAGGGAGAGCCACATTCTTTGCGCCTTGTTAGCCATTTAAACATCGGGAAACGCCCCAGTGTTGCTAAACCAGCGCCTAAGGGACATAAGTACCGGCAGTAAAATTTATGTATTTTTAAACTGACCGCAAGTAATAAAACAGCGTATAAAACAAAGGGCCAGTAGCGAACAAAATTGAGCGTGATACTCGTCTTAAAGGGCTCTATTTCGGCAAGTTGTTCAGCTAAGGTCAGGGAATAAAACGAGCAAGCAAGTAAACCAATTAATATCAGGTATTTAAGTTTTTGGGCTAAGGTATGGTGTTTTGGCTTTATCTTTATTTGCCGAATGCGTAATTTTTTTGCAAGCAGACCGGCAAATTCTTGTAACGCGCCAAAGGGACATAGCCACCCGCAAAACAATCCGCGACCCCAGATAAACAAAGTAATGAATACAAAAGCCCATAAAATGAATATCACTGGGTCAAGCAAAAAGACTTCTATATTGAATCCACTCTTTATGGCTAACAATAGGGTGTAAATATTGACCACCGAAAGTTGGCCTTGAGTGTAAAATCCAACGAATATCAGCACAAATGTTAACGAAGCGAGGCGAATTTTGTGGATCGTATCTGCGTTACGGGCCAATTTATGCTGAGTGATAAATATCCACAGCAAAAATGCTAGGTAAGCAACCGTCACCGCTATTTCGACTTTTTTTGCCAGCCAAATTTTTTGCCATAAAGGCCGTGGATTAAGCAAAGTAGTGTCTTGGGGAGTCGCTTCAAATAGGGCTTTTTTTGCTGGGGCTTCAAACTCAAATGCATGTTCTTGCTGAGACAAAAAAGAAGTGTCATAACTCACCGAGAGTTGCAAATTGAGCGGGCGACTGATGTCAAACCCTGATTGTGACTTGATGCGAAAAACACGTCTATTATCAAACTCAGGCATATCAACAGCGTAACGGGGAGAAAAATAGCTATAGAAATCGATGTCACGTACATCTACAGGAAAACCACCTTGGTTTGCACTTAAGCGGCTTGAAATGGTTTGTGGTATAAATTCTTTGCTTACAAACGAATAGCGGCCCTGATTAAAAAACATTAGCGCATGTTCACCGGGGGACAGCTCATCGAGTAAACGTTGGTACTCGGTTTCGCCGAATAGGTTTTTACCAATGATGGGAATATTGACGAAACCAAAGTAAACATCGATAAAGTTACTGGCCCCGTTGGCGATAGATTGCACTTTATCAGTCAATTTGGTAGAAATGGCCGAGGCTGATTTTGTATCAACATACCAGTGTTGAATGTAGCCACGGTCGAGTAATTGTTTAAAGGTTAGTTTTTCAAAAAACGAGGTGTTAATTTGATTGGGTTGTGCAGCTAAAAACCCATCCAGTTTTTGTCGTGCGACTTTCAGCGCTGATGTGATAATAGTGTCATTGATGACTAATACTGAGATGGTGGCACGGGTGACACCGTCAAAGTAGGTTGCTTCGAAAGTATTCTTATCGCGATTGTTAATAATAAAGCGTTCTCTAATTGAATGACCCGGGTATTGGTCTATAAAATTAAGCATAGGTTCTTCACCCAAACCATGTAAAAAAATAGGTTCGTGATGATTGAGCAAGGTAATGCCGGAAATAACACCTTGTGGATCTAATCCAATTAACATGTTTATCGTCTGACCTGAATATCCAATGAAGTGGGTGAAATCATTCGATTCAAATGTGTAGCCAAGTAGTTCGTCAAGCTGGTATACAGGCGTAACCGCAATATCAGGATCCTGAGGGCCCACACGGGTTGCACTAGGGTATATATGAGCAATGTCAGGAGGGACAAGGGTGGTATTATTATTGGCAAGTGTATGAAAAGAGAGGAGTAATACTAACAGTGAGCCAAATCTGTAGATTGTGAGTAAAAATAAGATGGCACAGGGCATATAATTCTCCAGGTCGCCTTTTTTTTTGAATGTCCGCTTCTAACCTGGATCAGAAGCGGAGCACACTAAAGCGGCTTAGAAGAAGCCCATTGGTGAAGTTGAGTAACTAACCAATAAGTTTTTAGTTTGCTGGTAGTGATCTAACATCATTTTATGGGTCTCGCGACCAATGCCTGATTTCTTATATCCGCCAAATGCTGCATGTGCAGGATACAGGTGATAACAGTTAGTCCATACTCGACCAGACTCAATACCGCGACCCATGCGATGTGCAAGGTTTGCATCACGAGTCCACACACCCGCACCCAAACCGTAGGCTGTGTCATTGGCAATCTCTAGTGCTTCCTCTGGTGTTTTGAAGGTGGTAACAGAGATAACAGGTCCAAAAATTTCTTCCTGGAACACTCTCATTGAATTATTGCCTTTGAGGATAGTAGGCTGTACATAGAAACCATTATCGTGTTCAGAATTGTGTTTTTTGGCATTACCGCCCGTAAGTACCGTTGCACCTTCTTTACGACCGATATCCAAATAACCCATAATTTTATCAAATTGCAATTTAGAAACTTGAGCACCAACCATAGTCGTGTCGTCTAAAGGATTGCCCTGGATAATATTTTTGGTTTTTTCAATGACCCGTGCCATGAACTCGTCAAAAATGTCTTCTTGTACCAACGCTCTAGATGGGCATGTGCACACTTCGCCTTGGTTAAAGAAGCCTAATGCAAAACCTTCAGCACACTTGTCTAGATAATCATCTTCAAAACTGGTGATGTCTTTAAAAAATATATTCGGTGATTTACCACCGAGTTCGACAGTGGAAGGAATTAAGTTTTCGGCCGCACATTTTAAAATGTGTGAACCGACAGCAGTGGAACCTGTAAAGGCAATTTTTGCAATACGTGTACTGGTTGCCAGTGCTTCGCCGGCTTCTTTTCCGTAACCGTTAACAATGTTTAACACGCCAGGGGGTACCAAGTCTGCAATAAGCTCCATCAACACCAAGATACTGGCAGGAGTTTGCTCAGCGGGTTTAAGAATAGTGCAATTACCTGCTGCCAATGCTGGTGCAAGTTTCCATGCCGCCATCAATATGGGAAAGTTCCAGGGAATAATTTGCGCAACCACCCCTAAAGGCTCGTGAAAATGATAGGCGACAGTGTCATCATCTATTTGCGAAATACTGCCTTCTTGCGCTCGAATACAGCCAGCGTAGTAACGAAAATGGTCAACGGCCAATGGAATGTCAGCGGCAAGGGTTTCTCTGATGGGTTTTCCGTTGTCCCATGTTTCAGCCACAGCTAGCAAGGTTAGGTTCTGTTCCAGGCGGTCAGCGATTTTTAGCAGTATTGTGGAGCGTTCCTGAACTGAGGTTTTTCCCCAAGCAGCTTTGGCAGAATGAGCAGCGTCTAATGCTAATTCAATATCTTCGGCACTTGAGCGTGGGATTTCGCAGAACTCTTCTCCGGTGACAGGCGTTAGGTTTTTAAAATATACGCCTTTTACTGGCGCGACCCATTTACCACCGATAAAGTTTTCATATTTTGCTTTAAATTTTATTACAGCATCTGGGCTGCCTGGGTTTGCATAAATCATATTGTACCTCGTATCGTTAACTTGAAAGCTCTGTGATGAGTCTTGATAAGGGCTTACCCATAGGGGAAAACCAATTCGTAATTCCTGTTACTAGCATAGGGAATGCCCAGATACTCGCCATACTTCCTTTGCATAGAAAAAGTCATACTTTAGGAGTATAAATCGCCTGTAGAGGGCCGTGCGTAAGTCATTGCTTAATTAGATTCAACAATCATCAGCCCGTGACACTGTTTATCAGACTGAAGATGGGAATATATTAACCAGGGCAGAAATTTAGAGATGGATATTGGTGCCTTATCTCACGTTGCTTATCCTCAATGAAGATGATGAAGAACGATAGCTACTCACTGATAAGAGGCTAGCTACTGAACTGCCTTCAATGCGCGGTATATAAAAGTATCAAGTAAAGCAATCCAAGTTCTATCACGGGTATTTAACGCTTGTGTGATGATGCTTCAGCGCATAGCGTAAAGGCAGCTACTTGACGCGCTTGCCCGCTATATTGTTTCGTACACAACACTGTGAATTGATTTACAGTGTTTCCAATGATTTTATTGCATGACCCGAAAAGTCAGAAAATCCTTTTCCTTTTAGGCTTTATCTCACTTTGAGCGCCTGGATAAATCAAGTCTTTTACAAGGCATACTATTATATTATTTTGGCAACGAATTGGTTTAATAGCTCTGAATTTGTTGGGTATTTTTCAAGTAACTCTACAAGTTTCCT
>JBKEFM010000080.1:0-17813 GCA_046709505.1 Paraglaciecola sp.
AAAGCAGTCGTTAGGTAGAACCTGGCAACGACGCCCTGAATTACTAAACGATCTAGCTCTGACTGAGGAGCAGCAACGTTTGTTAGATGAATATCAACAAGAGTTGTTGCAGCAAAATGACAGTTATTCTGGAATGAGAGGATATGATGAGTAAAGTCAATCAAGATATCATCAAGCGCATCGAAGAAGCACAGTTAAAGACTGATGTTCCTGTGTTTTGCCCTGGTGATACAGTAGTTGTTCAAGTACGCGTTAAGGAAGGCGAGAAAGAGCGTCTTCAGGCATACGAAGGTGTTGTAATTGCTATACGTAACCGTGGCTTACACTCTGCTTTTACAGTTCGTAAGATTTCCAACAGCGAAGGTGTTGAGCGTACATTCCAGACACACAGCCCTGCAATTGGTTCAATTACAGTGAAACGTCGTGGTGATGTTCGTCGTGCTAAGCTTTATTACTTGCGTGAGCGTTCAGGTCGTTCGGCACGTATCAAAGAAAAGCTTAACATCAAAAAAGCTTAACTAAATATTAATTTTTGCGTTACCGTTAACTTATAAGAAAAGCCCGCATTTGCGGGCTTTTTGCTAACTAGCTTATGCATCTTTTGCTTGAACGAGCCAATTATATCTTTGACAGGCCCACTTCCCAGTATTGCTGGTGCAGCAACACTAAATAGATAAGAACGTTGTCTCACCTGTTTAACATCAATGGTTTCAAGAACGACCAAAAAAGCTTGGGTGTAGTGTTACATGCTGATGTCGTACAGACAGACGACTGCTCATAATACCCATCGCCACATAACCTGTTTAAACTTGAACATTATAAATCTCTCCTAAATATACATCGAAGCGTGACAGCTGAATTCTCAGTAGGGGCATTTCTCATATTTTACTCTGTGTCTTGTTATTTTAATTACATTTAATAACTGTGAACCTGAAACGTGTCCAGCGGTTTCGAACAAGGCGTTGTTGTTTGAAAATAGCGATTTTCTTTTAAAAAAAGACAACTCAGGACTAAATCTGCTGGAACATTCCCTTCGGACCCGTAACGGATGTTAGCGTTTAAACGGGCATACTTTGCGTTACGTGAAGACGAAAGACTCACTGTATCCAAAGCCATTGGAGTTGCAGCGTTGTTGGCTGGGATCACTCCAATCACTTAGTGTATCTAAGCTCATGGTTATAACTATTATCTGAACTTCCGGTTATTCGAGGTACCGGCGCAACCTGTTATGAATTGGTTGACTATTTTTTTCGTTGTGCAGATATACTGAGTCCATGGTTATTTAGGAATAGAGCAAGATGCAAAATAAGCTTAAACAAGTGGGTCTCTTAGGGTTGCCTTTTGATCATAATTCTTCCTTTACCCCCGGACCCGCGAAAGCCCCCGAGGTCATCCGGCGTATTCTAACTAATGGCTCGTTAAATTCCGCAACAGAAAACGGAATTGAATTAAAGGCAAACCCTCAGTGGACGCAGTGCGGTGATATTGCCATTAGCCAGGAAAGTGCATTTGTTGAAGAAATTCAAGCAGGGTGCAGTGAGCTGCTATCTAAAGGTATAGCCTTGCTATCAATAGGAGGAGATCATAGCGTTAGCTACCCCATTTTACGGGCTTATGCCGAGCACTTTGAGGACCTTAATATTTTGCATATAGATGCCCATTCTGATCTTTATGACTCTTTTAAAGGCAACCGACTGTCAAATGCTTGTCCGTTTGCACGCATTATGGAGGAGGGCTTGTGTAAGCGCCTGGTACAAGTTGGTATCAGAACCCTGAATGTTCATCAACGTGAGCAGGCCGCTAAATTTGGTGTGGAAATGATCCAGATGAAAGACTGGGATCCTATGCAATTACCGACATTCTCAGGTCCGGTATATATTTCATTAGACATTGATGGCCTTGATCCTGCTTTTGCTCCTGGTGTGTCTCACAGGGAGCCGGGAGGCTTAACGAGCAGAGAGGTTATCAACATGATTCATCATATTGATAACCCGGTAGTTGGCGCGGATATAGTTGAATTTAATCCATTAAAAGATATTGACGATATGACAGCACAACTGGCCGCCAAATTGGTAAAAGAAGTGGCTGGCCAGATGTTACTCAGTCTGGCTAACTAGATAGCCGAATGCAGATCAATGGGGGACACCTTTGAGTAAGGTATTTAAGTTCGCCATTGAAAATCAGAGCCAACAACCCCAAAATTGCAGTGCTTAAAGGTGGCTATGTTGGGCTGGGCTGTTGATCTGTGGATAAATGTTGTTTGTATCATCTAGGTGATAATATGCATTGATTTGGCGCGGGTCGTTGATTTTTGTTGAGGGATAATCTCATCTATGTCAGGTAAACTGCGCCCTGGCAACAGCCTTTGGTATCTAAAGACCGCGCATTTTCTGTTATTTTGCTAATATAGACTGGCTTGCTGGTCTCCTTAACTCATTAGGGTATTGATATTTGACTACTGTAATTCAAGCTGGATCGCGTTCACTGCACCCCCGAAATCTTCATCAGGGAGACTATCCCATGGAGGCTTTAGTGAGCAGTTCGGCGCAGTTACAACCTTTTTTGATCCCGGCCAAAAGCGGTAACAGCAGCATTAACTTTGCTGATCCCGGGGCTGTCAAAGCTTTGAACGCGGCTCTACTCGCCCATTACTACGGTATCGCTGTATGGGATATCCCTGCGGGCTATTTATGCCCACCCGTACCCGGTAGAGCGGATTATATTCATGGCATAGCGGATCTATTGGCCGCAGATAATACTGGGCACATTCCCCGTGGAAAAAAGGTTGTCGCCCTTGATATCGGGGTAGGGGCTAATGCTATTTATCCTATAATAGGCAGCCAAAGCTATGGCTGGAAATTTGTAGGCAGTGATGTGGATCCCGTTGCGGTTAAATCGGCGACTATGCTGGCCAGGGCTAATGTCAATTTGCAACCTTTGCTCAAAGTTCGTCAGCAAACACAGTTGGGCAGTATCTTTGCAGGGATCATTACCCCCCAGGATAACTTTAGTTTTACCATGTGTAATCCGCCCTTTCATCGTTCGGCACAAGAAGCGGCCCAAGGTAGCCAGCGAAAGGTGAGCAACTTGGCCAGGCACACCAAAAAGCGTAATCCCCAACGCCAGTCAAAACAGGAACAGGCCAAACTGAACTTTGCCGGTACCCACAATGAACTGTGGTGCGAGGGCGGTGAGCTGGGTTTTATAAACAAGATGATTGCACAAAGTGTTGACTATGCACACCAGGTGGGGTGGTTTACCTCTTTGGTCTCGAAAAAAGAAAACCTACCGCTTATTGCCAAATGCTTCGCACAACTGGGGATCACTCATACTAAAACCATAGATATGTACCAGGGACAAAAGCACAGTCGTTTTATCGCCTGGACATTTAATTAGGTGCAGTGGTACACCAACCATATAAAAAATTCAGAGTAACCAAAATGGAAAAATTGACAGAAAAACAAAAGATGCTCCAAGGCGTGGAATATTTTCCCAGCAACAAGTTGTTGCAGCAAGAGCGTGCCCATGCAAAGCAACTTTGCCATCAGTTTAATCACAGTGATCCTCAAGAGCGCAAAACCAGTCGTACGTTATTACAAACGCTACTGGGGCATTCGCCTAATCCCTGGGTTGAACCTGCCTTTTACTGTGATTACGGATACAATATCAGTACCGGTAAAAATTTTTACGCCAACCATAATGTGGTGATCCTCGACGCGGCCCCTGTTACCTTCGGCGATGATGTGATGCTCGCTCCAGGTGTGTTAATTTCTACCGCATCTCATCCACTGGATGCCACCAAACGCAAAAAAGGCCTGGAACTGGCTTTGCCTATCAGCATAGGCAGCAATGTATGGATAGGTATGGGGGCCAAAATACTCGATGGTGTGTCTATAGGTGATAATGCCGTGGTGGCGGCCGGGGCAGTGGTAAATAAAAATGTGGGGGCTAATACGGTAGTGGCAGGGATACCCGCGACTGTTATCCGAAAATTGCCGGTTCAATCTGACTAACTGTTAGTCTTTAAAGCTGATGTCATGAGTTGTCTAGTGCATCTTATGCTTATGGAGCAATTCAATCAGGTAGTTTTTAAGTATCTGCCTGAGCAGCTAAAATATCCATAACATTAATGAGTGTAAGACAATGGTTGTATGTCCAGGCACAAAATGTTTTTAAAACAGGAGGGGATTATTGAAGAACGATCCTTTACGCCGGGCACTGCTGACAATATTACCCCAGCAGCCCAGGATAAGTGAGTTTGAATTACTTAAAATACTGCAACAGCCACCCTATAAGCTGTTTGACAGAGATGCCTTGGGAGATCTACTGTTGCTATTTCAGACTCATTTTGTGTTGTTCAATGCGTTGTATCAGCTCAAAGATCACTGGTATCAACAGCAATCGTATTGCCTGGAGATAGTGCTAACCCATATTCGTTTATTGCCTTACCATCCTGGCGAGGCCGGTTTGATGCAAAGCGATAAACTACGGGAGTATTATCTGGATTGGCAAAATTTTAGCGAAACAGGCACGGATGATGTGACGGCCCTGATTGATAACTTCTGGCGGCGCATACAGGGTGATGTCGCCAAAGGGAACATTAATCCCAGGGAAGTACAGCAAGCCTACCAAACTTTGGGTTTGGAGCAAGGTTCAAGCTTTGCATTTGTCAAACGGCGCTATCGTAAACAACTATACCAGGATCATCCGGACAAGGGTGGTGACACCGCCCAAGCCCAGGTAATTGAACAAGCCTACCGTTTACTCAAAGACCATTTAAAATAAAGCCCTGATCATCACGGCTTTATTTTAGACTTGTTCGGTATTAATGGTTACTGATCTTGTTGGTCTTTTCGCTGCTGCTCAGACAACAAGCCACGGCGCTCCAGCAGGGGCCATACTTGTGGATCTTTACCGCGAAAACGGCGATACATGATCATCGGATCTTCGGTGCCACCGGGCTGCAACACGTTTTTACGATAGGAATTGGCTGTATCCGGGTCAAAAATACCATTTTGGCTAAAGACCTGCCAGGTATCAGCATCATAAATATTTGACCAGATATAGCCATAGTAACCCGCCGAATAACCACCGGCAAAAATGTGCGAGAAATAACCGGTACGATAACGAGGGGAAATTTGCGGGATCAAGCCAATTTCATCAAAAATAGACCTTTCAAAGGTATCAGCATCTTGCAGTTCGTCAGTTTCCAGGGTGTGCCATTTCATATCGAGCAGAGTTGCAGCCAGGTATTCCGTGGTAGCAAAACCCTGATTGAACTTAGCCGCCGCCTGAATCTTGTCGACCATCTCCTTTGGGATCACCTCACCGGTTTTATAGTGCTTAGCAAATTGGGCTAATACTTCAGGCTCCATCATCCAGTTTTCCATAACCTGTGACGGGTATTCCACATAGTCCCTAGGCAAAGCTGTACCAGTTTGGGACTGATAATATCCATCAGAGAGCAGACCTTGGATGGCGTGGCCAAATTCATGGAACAGGGTAGAAGCTTGATCGAAGGTCAATAAAGTTGGGGTGTCTCCCACGGGGCGGGGGAAGTTAAGCACGTTGTAAATAATCGGCTTGACGTTTTTACCAAACATCTTCTGTTGCTTGCGAAACGAGCCCATCCAGGCACCACCGCGTTTGCTTTCCCGCACATAGTAGTCGGTCATATACAAACCGATTGATGCGCTGTTTTTATCAAATACTTCGAAGGTGCGCACATCAGGATGGTACCTGGGAATATCCATTCGCTCCTCGAATGTCACACCCCATAAGCGATTAGCGGTATAAAACACCCCGTCCCGGGTCGCATCTAACGAGAAATAAGGTTTAGTCGCTTCGGCGTCGAGATCGTAACGGGCCTGACGAATTTTTTCTGCGTAGTACCACCAATCTGCACCCTCAAGCTGGAATTCCCCACCTTGGGCGTCGATCATTTTTTGCATATCTGCAGCTTCTTCTTTAGCTCGGGTTAGTGCCGCGGGCCATACTTGATCCAATAACCCGTAAACATTTTGTGGCGTTTTGGCCATGGCATTTTCCAGCACAAAATGGGCGTGGGTCTTATATCCCAGCAATTGTGCCTTTTGGTAGCGTAATGATGCGATCTTGGCTGCAATTTGCTTGTTATCATTTTTATTGTCATTGTCACCCCGCTGCACGTAGCCCTGATAAAGCTGCTTGCGTAAATCACGGTTATCGGCATAGGTTAGAAAGGGGGTCTTGCTGGGGCGATGAGTGGTAAATACCCATTTTCCTTGGTGCCCGCGCTGAATAGCGGTTTCAGCTGCCGCAGTGATGATGTCCACAGGTAAACCGGACAAGTCTTTTTTATTGTCGATGACCAGTTCAAATTCATTTGTTTCGGCCAGCAGATTTTCAGAAAACTGCAAACCTAGTTTGGACATGGCTTCATTAAGTGCGCGCAGTCTGGTTTTGTCAGTTTCGTTGAGGTTGGCCCCGCCGCGCGCAAAGGCCTGGTAGGTGTCCTGTAAAAGGGTCTGCTGGTCAATGCGCAATGCTAGTTGTTCTTTTTGTAGGTAAACCTGTTTAACCCGGGCAAATAACGCTGCGTTTAAATAGATGTCATCATTTAATGCAGAAAGGCGAGGGGATACGTCCTTGGCAATGGCCTGCATCTCTTTGTCGGTGTCGGTACCGTTTAAGGCAAAAAAGATAGTGCTGACCTTGTTCAGTACTTGTCCGGATTTTTCCATAGCGACTAGGGTATTTTCAAAGGTGGCAGGATCGTTATTATTGGCGATGGCGTTTATTTCTTGCTCGTTTTGCGTGATCCCCTGAGCAAAAGCGGGAAGATAGTCTGCGTTGCTGATTTTAGCAAAATCAGCAACGCCAAAGGGCGTGTCATAGTCGACCAACAGGGGGTTGAGCTGAATATTGTCTGAAGGTTGAGAATGGCTTTTTCGGGTATTATCAGAATCGGCTACAGTGTGTTTAGCGGTTTCTGTATTGGGTTGGCAGGCGGACAGTAGCAGCGTTAAAGCTACGGGGCCAAGTATATGTTTTTTCATGTATTTCCCTATGTATTTGCTATAAATACTGATGCAGCTGGTTTTTATTAAGTGCAACGATAGCCCTCAAAACTCAACAGTATAATGATTAACGCTGTTATCACCAATATGTTGCGCCATACACCAGTATATTAATGCACCCTGTTCAATTTTACGCTGTAGTTATGTTATGTCGCCTCGCCCCCGTCCTGTGCTTACGTGAAGGTGAACTAAACCGCAAAAACAGGTGTTGCCTACCACACACATTTCATGCATAGGCTATGGTTATGGGGCGTTCTGGTGTATGTATAATAAGCAAATAGCTTTATTAATCGACCCAAAAGGGCAAATAGTAAATTAGTGCTTGCGAAAAAAATATCGGAATGTTAAAAAGTCAATCTTAGTGTGATAAATAGCAATTATCGTGATGTAAATAAATAATTACAGTGCCGGTTTTCACTGACTTTTATTTTCAAATTTCTTTTACAGCTGTTAACAGTATGTAGTTTTTCTACCTTAAATAAACGTGAGTCCAATATGTTACGCGATAACATCAATAATATTAATATCTCTTCTGAACAGGTTTTAATTACCCCTGAAGCTCTTAAAAATGAGTTGCCGGCAAGTGAGCATGCCCTGTCTGTTATCCAATCTTCGCGCAATATCATCTCAGACATTATCCATCGTCGGGATCATCGATTTCTGGTTATTTGTGGGCCTTGCTCCATTCACGATATTGAAGCGGCTAAGGAATATGCCTTAAAGCTCAAAGAGCTTCATGAATCATGTAAAGACACATTATATATAGTCATGCGGGTCTATTTTGAAAAACCGCGCACTACAGTGGGCTGGAAAGGCCTGATCAACGATCCCCACATTGATGATACGTTTGATATTGAAACCGGGATCCGTAAAGCTCGAGAGTTGCTCATTTGGCTGGCGGAGCTTGAAATACCGGTGGCCACTGAGGCATTAGACCCCATTAGCCCGCAATATCTGGCTGAATTATTTAGTTGGTCGGCGATAGGGGCGAGAACCTCTGAGTCACAAACGCACCGTGAAATGGCCAGTGGTTTGTCGATGCCGGTTGGGTTTAAAAACGGAACAGATGGTAGTCTGGATATCGCCATTAATGCCTTAAAATCGGCGGCTTCTGGACACAGTTTTATGGGCATTAACTCCCAGGGTCAGGTGAGTGTTATCAAAACACAAGGTAATCCTGATGGGCATATAATATTGCGCGGTGGCAAGCAGCCTAATTATGATTCAGTGTGTGTGGCCGATTGCGAACATGAAGTGAAAGAGGCCAAACTAACCGCGGGTTTGGTGATTGATTGCAGCCATGCCAATTCGAGTAAGGATTACCGCCGCCAGCCTTTGGTTGCCAAAAACGTGGTTAACCAGATTTTAGAAGGCAATCAGTCGGTCATTGGGATCATGCTTGAAAGTCACTTGCATGCGGGCAATCAAAGCAACAAGGGATTAGCCGCCCACGCGTTACAATATGGTGTATCGATAACCGATGGTTGCATCGATTGGCAAAGCACTGATGACTTGATAAATCATATGCGTGATAAGCTGATAACGGTGTTGCCGTTGCGCTTAAAAAAATTAAATGAGCCTGATTAAAAGGAGGGTGTATGTCGACCGAACTTGATCAATTGCGCCTGGAAATAGACGAAGTGGATAGCCAATTGGTCAAGCTTTTGGCAAAACGTTCCTCCCTGACAGCTAAAGTAGGCGTGTATAAAAGTAAGGTAGGTTTGCCTATTTATGTTCCGTCCCGTGAAGCCGAGTTGATCGACAGTCGTCGTCGTCAGGCAGAAGCTACGGGGGTGCCACCGGCATTGGTAGAAGACTTATTACGGCGGATAATGCGCGAGTCATACCATACGCAAAACAAACAGTATCTTTGCACTAACCCCGGTATCAAAAAGGTGGTAGTGATAGGCGGAGGCGGTGCGCTTGGTCGCATCTTTGTGGATATGTTTACTCGCAGTGGTTATGCCGTGCACACTCTGGAACAAAACGATTGGCCACGAGCCGCACAGATATTTGACGGTGCAGGCCTGGTGATGGTCGCTGTTCCCATCAAGCTTACTGAACAGGTTGTCGCTAAGCTCGATGGCCTGCCCAAAGACTGCTTATTGGTGGATATCACCAGTACTAAGGAAAAACCACTATCGGCTATGCTACAGTCTCATAAAGGGCCAGTCGTAGGTTTGCATCCTATGTTTGGCCCGGATGTGCCCAGTCTGGTTAAGCAGGTGATCGTAGTCTGCCACGGACGTGATGAGCGTCAATATGAGTGGTTATTGCAACAGATGCGTATTTGGGGAGCCGTGTTGCAACATACATCGGCGCAAGAGCATGATACTGCAATGGTTTTTATTCAGGTAATGCGCCATTTTACCAGCTTTGTATTTGGCGCCCATCTTGCTGCGGAAAATCCGCCTCTGAAGCAACTTATCTCCCTTAGTTCGCCTATTTACCGTCTTGAGCTGGCAATGGTGGGGCGGCTATTCGCTCAGGATCCGGTACTCTATGCCGATATTATCTTTAACAACAAAGACAGTATTGCCGTCTTGACCAGCTTTAGAGACAGGTTCGATCAAGCCCTGGAGCTGGTTAAACAAGACAACAAAGCCGAGTTTATTAAGGAATTTTTCAAGATTGGTGCCTGGTTCGGCAGCTATTCAAAACAATCTCTGATGGACAGTAAAAAATTGTTATTAAAAGCCGATGATGATCGCACGTTCAGTGAGTAATACCATTGCTCCTTGATATGTGAACAACTCACAAGGCGCTGGCAAGTTTCATAGCAAAGCGTCACGTCTAATGCTGGTTGCCTTCATAGACCTTACAATGCAGCTATAGAGCTTGGCAGACCTTCCCAAAGGGCGATGCTAAATTTGCTTACGCTTTACCCGCAAACCGGGACAATTCACACCCTGGTTAAGCAAATTTTATCGACCGCTGAGTGAGTAGATATTAAGGTAAATTGGTATAAATCCCCTAAATGTGGCTATAAAGATCAATCACATCGCTAATAGAGGCAGATCAACTTGCGGGCACACAATCGTGAAAGTGTTATGAGCAATAAAGGTTATGTTTACATTGGATATCCAATGACAAAACAGGCGCTAACTTAAGCGCCTGTTTTGTTTTTTACCGCAGGTGTTCACTGACTAGTGTTGTGTCAGGGCTTTTACTGCGGCTATTTTAGTCGGGTTGATTTCATCGTTGGGATAACAGCCCAGGACCTTAAAGTAGCGAGTCGTCGCTCTTAACTCTTCGAGAGCGTTTTGCATCGGTCCATCCTGAATATTGCCCTCTACATCTATATAAAACATCTCTTCCCAGGGATTACCTGTTATGGGCCTTGATTCCAGTTTAGTCATGTTGATCTTGTTGTTTTTTAGTATCAACAAGGCTTCAACCAGGGCACCGGGTTTTTGTACGGTGGACATCACCAGGGTGGTTTTTGCTGGTATTTGTAGGGGGACGTTGACATTTTGTCTGGCGACCACGATAAACCGGCTGTGGTTTTCTTTTTGATTGGCCAAATTCGACTTGATGGCGTGCAAACCATACAGGGCACCCCCGGCCTCGCTGCCAATGGCGGCGACAGTATCAAGCTTCAACTCGTTGACCAAGAGCATAGCTGCCGAAGTGCTATCACAGGTTTTTACTTCTACGTTACCCAGCTCAGTTAAAAAATGACTACATTGGGCAAAAACCTGAGGGTGGGCATAGAGGGTTTTGATTTTGCTAAGATCACAGTCTTTGGCAACCAATAATGCATGTTTTATCGGGTGGGTCAGTTCACCAATGATAGACAAGTGGGTGTGTTGTAGTTGGTCGTAAACTTCGTTGATACTGCCAGAAGTGGTATTCTCAATAGGTAATACCGCATAGTCCGCTTCGTTGGTTTCAACTTTTTTGATAATTTCACCAAAGCTTTGGCAGCCCAATTCCAGCAACTCCCCCGGGCGACGTGAGAAATATTTTTGCGTGGCAAGGTAGCTATAAGACCCTTTATCCCCCAAAAACGCCACTCGGTTAAGGGGCAGGCTACTACCAGGATTGGCGCGCGCTGCCAGCAGGGCTTGCTGGTTTAATACTGAATCTTCAATGATCACATGAAATAACTGGGTCACATAATGGGGATCCAGACCGTGTTTTTGACCGTTTTTGATCAAACTCACTAATAATTGTTCTTCCCGGTGATGGTCTCTGACGGGTATATGGTGGGTGATCTTGGTCTCTGCTACCTGATTAGTGCATTGTTGGCGCTGTGCCAGTAATTCAAGCAACTGTTGATCGATTGACGTTATTTGTTCTCTTAATTTTGCTAATTCATCTACCGACATTTTACTCACTTCTTTGGCATGGTTGAAAAGCCTCCCTTTAAGGAGGCTGACACTGTTTAACATATAATTTGGGAATGTAGCTGGTGGCCTGGTTAAAATTACCGGAACAACACACAGACTACTTATCATCTTTATTGAATCTATTAATTTGGACTTTGCTTGTCAATCTTTACTTTATGCGAAAAAATCTGATTACCCAGCTATTAGCAATAACCAGGCAAGTGGGGTAAAGGCGCTTACCTGTCTCTCTCTAGAAAATCATGCTTCCAGCAGGGACTTCAGCAACAGTCTCAGTTGGGCCACATCAAAAGGTTTGTCACATAGGGCATTGACACCTGTTTGGTGAATATTGGCCATCTGTAGGCTGTCTGCGGCTTCAGATGTCACCATAATAATAGGAAGATGTGCAGTCGCACGATTGAAACGGATAAATTCAGACAGTTCTCTGCCGTCCATTTCTGGCATATTGTAGTCTGTTACCACCAAATCGAAGGTATTCTCTTTGAGCATGGTTAACGCCACTACGCCGTTTTGCGCCTCAATAATACGGGCGATACCCAAGCCTTCCAATACTCGGCGAATATGGTTACGGGCCAGCGTGCTGTCATCGACTAACAATACGCGAACCTCCTTTACATCGAACCGCTCCAAATCCATATCTTCGCTGTTGATCAGGTCTAGCGAGGCTTTTAATGCGCGAGTCAGGTTCTCGGTGCTGAAAGGTTTAGGGAGTATAGCCGCGACGCCCGCTTGCTTAAATTCTTCCAGTTTTCCCGGCCGGTTCTCACTGGTTACCAACATAAAAGGAATATCTGCGCAGGCAGGGGTGTTTTTCATCTTAAGCAGTATTTCCAGAGCCGTGCCATCTTCCAGATATAAGGCACTGAGAACTAAGTCTGCGTTGTCTTTGTCAAGGGTACTTATCGCTTCATTAACATTGGTCACGGCAAACACATTTTTGACATTTTCTTGATCCAACAAGCCGATAATTATTTTGCGCTGAGTATCTGATGGCTCAACCAATACGATACTTAAATCGGACAACAAAATTTTATGCATTTTTGATCCTTAAATATCAGCCGTTAACCCCCTGCCAATTTGACCTTGAGCCCCCGTTTTTCTAACGTGAGTTTTATTTTCTCTCTATTATCGCCCTGAATTTCGATAATACCATTTTTTACCGCTCCTCCTGTACCACACATTTTTTTTAGCTCGCTGCACAGCTGCTTAATTTCAGCTTCGTTCATCGCCATCCCTGATAATGATGTGATGCCTTTGCCTTTTCGGCCTTTGGTTTCCCGGCGAATACGAATTATTCCATCTGTCTTGGGGGGCATTGTAGGCGTTTTTTTGGGCGTTATCCGGCCCATATCGGTACTGTAGACTAAATCGTTTTGACTCATTGTCTTTGCTAATCCAATCTGCTTATTCAAATTAAGTTAGGATTCTAATAAAAAAAAAGGGATTTTTATAGGCAAAGTGAAAAACGACTTAATATGTCGCACCTAATGATTACTATTATACTTGCAGATATAGAAGCGTGCAGAGCGAACCTTTACTAGGGATGGCCAGCAACCTACTGTAATTGTGGATAAAAAATTTGATCTTGCCAACATGCAGGATGTACTTGTCGTTTTTTACGATGCCATTAAAAGCGTCAATAGAGGTCGTGATAATGGTATATAAAAAGACTATAGGTAGTTTTCTACTAAGTATGTTGTTGAATATGAATAAATTACTGTTACTTCAGGTTATCCGTTTCAGTATGGTTAACCAGCGGTCGTTCGTATCCAAAAACACGCTAGATTGCATACGCCTCGGCCAACACTGGACTGGTTTTGGATTTGTCAGCGTAAAGTATCAACAAAATAAATATTTTTGACGAGGGATAACCCTAGGGGGAGAATTGTGTGATCCTTTGGCAGTCTAGGGGTGACCCGGTTTACATAACATTTACTATATGAGGAAAACCATGCAAGCCATTTTTCGAAAAGCACAAATTGACGATATTACGGCCTTAGTGAACTTTAATCAGTTGATGGCCAAAGAAACAGAAGACAAGCAACTTGATACACACATTCTGCAGTTGGGTGTCAGTAGTCTGGTTAAGGATAGTAACAAGGGCTTTTATCTGGTCGCAGAAATTAACGATCAAGTGGTGGGCAGTTTGATGGTCACCAAGGAGTGGAGTGATTGGCGTAATGCTGATTTTTGGTGGATTCAGAGTGTCTACATCACCCCCCAGTTCAGACGTAAAGGTCTTTACAGCGGTTTGTACAATCATGTCAAGGAACTGGCAGAGGGATCGGAAAACGTTTGCGGTTACCGGCTGTACGTTGAGAATGACAACAGGGTTGCCCAGCGAACTTATGAGTCTTTGGGTATGCACCAGAGTCATTATTTAATGTACGAAAGCAAATAGTCCCGTCTGTTTTTCAAGGCCATAAGAAAAAACGCGTTTTTAATTATGGCCTTGAAATATGAAATTGGATAAAACTTGCCTTGGTTATTTACCAGACTACAGTGTTGGAGCATACATAATTGACCTATGCTACTTGTATTAATCCAATTTGCCATTAAGTCACGTAGAGCTAATGACAAGGGCCACCACTAACGGAGAAAAGATGTTATCAAAGTTAATAAGCTGGTTTGAAGATGCCACCTCAGGGGGGGATAATCAGCAGCCTGAGCACAAGGTTGAATTGGCAATAGCAGTATTGTTGTATGAAATCATGCGTGCCGACGGTAATTTTGGCGGCCAGGAAAAACAGGTGTATCACCGCATACTGACACAACATTTTTCCCTGGATGATCAGGAGCTGACTAGCCTGACCTCTTTGACGGAAGAGCAGGTTGAAAAGGCAACTGATTTTTCCCAGTTTACCCGGGTGATCAATGACGTGTGTAACGTACAGGAAAAGCGCAAGGTGCTCGATGGGTTATGGCACCTGGCCTATGCTGATGACTCCCTTGACCCGGAAGAAGAGTATCTTATTCGCAAAATTGCGGATTTGTTGTATATACCCCACAGCCAATTTATTCAAAGTAAACTTGCTGCATCGTCCCATCTTTAAATGTGTGCCCGGGGACGTGTTAACCGTTTAGCGAGAAACAGATTACTTACCGGTAGCGTTAGCGCAACAACGACTGAGAATTTACCAATTTATTGAACCGGATGGGAAATTTGTTAAAGCCAAGCCAGTCATCCTACTCATACCGGTTACCCCAAGTAAAATGCCTGGATCACAGGTATGGTGAACGTTCTGATGGAATATGGTTTTTTATTGGCTGAGATGGCGTTTGCATATTATGACTATCAGCACGTTTTAGTCACGTATTGACGGATTTTTTGCATAGGTGCCAATTCACCCTGTGCTTTTTTACTGCTCAGGTCTGTGGGCGCTTGCTATTATGGTGGCGAACCAGAAAAGAAAATATTGATAGGACTGCCAATGCAATTTGGATCGTTACGCCAGCTAACCCTTATTAGTTTTGCATTAGTGTTGGTCCCGCTCGCCGTGCTGTTGTGGCACAGTCAACTTACCTTGCGTAAAACCGGAGAAATCGCCACCAATGAAGCGGCATTTTCTGTCGCTATGGTAAGAAGCGTCAATAAACTTGAGGGTTTCGCGGTTGATATCGAACGCTTGTTACGCCAGTACCATGTGTTAGATAAAGTTGAGTTAAAAACCCTATCCGATAAATATATTGAACGCTTTAGCGGATCACTGACCTCACTGTGTGACCAGCTTGAACCCTCAACGGAGTGCAGGGTGTTAAGAGAACGTCTGACGTGGTTTAGCCGTTATGATCGATTTGGGGACCAATTATTGTTAGATGCCCAACTGGCCGAGTTTCGTCGCTCATTAGATGACTTGGGAGACGGTGTGGATAATTTGCTGGATATGCGCATCAAGAAACGCCAGTCTTATGTCACTTCTGTTCAACAAACCCAAGCCTGGTTAACCGCCCTGTTGGTGAGTATCTCTCTGTTACTTATTATGATTGGCAGCCAGCTTATATTGCGTCCGGTTCGTAAGCTGGAACGAGTCATCCAAGCTATTTCCCAACAGGATGACATTTTACCGGCAATATCCAATTCTGGCCCCAAAGAATTGATCCTGGTTGAACGCAAATTACACCGTTTGGCGGACAGGTTGACGCAGCTGGAGCACTTACGTCATGCTTTGTTACGCCATGCATCTCATGAATTAAAAACGCCGTTAGCCAGTATTAAAGAAGGGTGTTCCTTGTTAACTGAGCAGGTTGTGGGCAGTTTAAATGAGCAGCAAATAGAAGTATTGTCATTGCTCAATGGCAGTACAGATCGGCTCAATACTTTGATCATGCAATTGCTGGACTACAATCTACTTTTACAACAAGCTAAACCTGATTTTCAATGGCTAAAAACCCAGCCGCTATTCGACAGTTTTATAACCGATAATAGCTTGGTATTAAAACAGCATAAACATCAAATTGAGACCGATATAATATTAAAACAGGTTTATGCTGATAATAATCTTTTCAGACGTATATTGGATAATTTGCTGTCTAACGCTATTGCCCATGGCAGTAAAGGACAATCTATTAATATCAAGCTTTATCAGGAGAATAACGTGCAAATATTGGATGTTGCCAACCGTGGGCCAAAAATTTCACAAGAACAGCGTACTATGCTCTTTGAACCCTTTAACCGGGGACGAGCCAAGCGCAACGACCGTATCATAGGATCGGGGTTGGGTTTGTCTATTGTGGCCGACTGCGCGCGAATAATGGGCGGCAAGGTAGAGATCATAGACGTTGATTATGCCGACGTATGTTTCCGCGTTTCTATTCCGTTAAGGGAGTATGAAGTGTGAAGATTTTCAGTATTAGCCTGCTGGTCCTGGCGCTATCCGGCTGTCAGATGCTGTCCTCATTCCCACAAAACGAGCACAACACAAATGATGTGAATGTATCCCATTCGTTTTGTCAATATATAGAACCATCGGTGGATGATGAATATAACTGTCAGTTATCTTATTGGTTACGTTATTGGTTAGACGCCGATGATATGACTTGGGAACAGCGTAAGGCGGAGATTGCATTGTTAACCGATAGTGCCCAGGACAGCTTACGCAAAGTACTGTTGAGCCAAGGTGGCTACACACCTTATCAGGACCGCCTGCGTTCTCAGGTCTGGGCGGGTAATCTAATCAAAGAATTTGACGGTGGAATGCAGGATTTGTTAACAGTAATGGTTTATCAACCCAGTCAAGCGTTACTGGAATTGGAATCTGCCTTAGTCACCTTGAGTAAAATCAACACTGCGCAATCGAATCGAATCGAAGAACAGCAAGAATTGGTGGATCAGCAACACAGCCAAATAGAACAATTATTGAATATTGAAGAAGCGATTATGGATCACACCAAAGGGGAGCTTAAGTGAGTAAAACAGAGGCCTCTTTAAAGCCAAAAATACTGCTCGTCGACGATGATGAGAGTTTATTGCGCTTGATGGCGATACGCCTCACAGGTGAAGGTTATAACGTGCACAGTGCTGATGGTGGCAAAGATGCATTGCGCCTGATGAACACTCAGAATTATGATGTGGTGCTAAGCGATCTGCGTATGCCTGGATTAGACGGGTTAAGCTTGTTTGAAGAGATCATGTCTTTAGGTAAGGATATTCCGGTTATCCTGATGACCGCTCATGGCACTATTCAGGATGCCGTGGAAGCAACCCAACGTGGTATATTTGGCTTTTTAACCAAACCTGTCGATCACGTGGAATTGCGGGATTTGTTGGACAAAGCCGTCAGCCAAAGTCAAGGGGCCCAATCGAGTGCCTGGCGAGAGCCCATTATCACCCGTTCCATGCAAATGGAACAATTGCTTGATCAGGCTCATCGGGTTGCACAACGTCATGTTAGCGTACTGGTTAGTGGTGCAAGCGGTACGGGTAAGGAACTTTTCGCCACAGCTATTCACAAGGCCAGCAAAAGGGTCAATAAACCCTTTGTAGCCATAAACTGTGGGGCCTTACCGGAAAATTTACTCGAATCTGAATTATTTGGTCATGCTAAAGGCTCATTTACCGGAGCGGTGAACGAGCATCGGGGCCTGTTTCGTGAAGCAGACGGTGGTACGTTATTTCTCGATGAGATTGGTGACATGCCGATCCAGTTGCAAGTCAAGCTACTCAGAGCATTGCAAGAACAAGTGATCCGTCCCGTGGGCAGTACCAAGCAGATCCCGGTTGATGTGCGTATCATTTCTGCTACTCACAAAAATCTTTCTAATGAGATGGCTAAGGGTCATTTCCGCGAAGATTTATATTATCGCCTAAATGTAGTGAATTTAACCTTGCCCACACTACGTGAACGTTCTGAAGATATTCCTCTGCTAGCCAGATATTTATTAAAGAAAAGCGCTGAACGTCATG
>JBKEFM010000081.1:0-17689 GCA_046709505.1 Paraglaciecola sp.
TCGAGAGGTGAAATAAGCCTGATACACACCTTGTGGGATAACGGTTAAATCGACCATGATAAAACTCATCATTAACCCCGCAGCCACCAGTAAGGTTAGCCTAAGTCGTGGCAAACTCAGTGACAAACTCAGTGACAAATAACTAGTTCGTAGATAAGTTTTGATCGATTTCCTCCCAAAAACTCAATAGGTTATAAAGCGTTTTATTAGAATCATAACAAATCAATCACATACTTTAGTATGTATATATATACTAAAGTATGTAGTTGATGCAGGATTGAATTTTTGAAGCGTACCATTGATAGGCAAGTAAATAATATAGGGTGATACCCCGTTCTTTTACTGACTCTATTACCAAATCCGAACGAGGAGACCTCGTGTGCTCAAGTACCAGATGGCTAGTGCCACACGAAAAATAAACGTCTTATGATTGAGTCAGAAATTCCACAAGTGGCCTGCCATTGGCATTTTATCATATTACTCAATCACCGCTTCATCTAAATATCCGTTTCTGATCGCCCAAATACTGTTCAGACGCAATAACACCGTTTTTATAACCCCGCACCTAGCCCTGTATTGTTCGTTGCTCTCCCCCCCTATCGTCAACCCCGTTGCACTTAGTCAGTCTAAGCTCCTTTGCCGCCTGCCTGCAACGCCAATGGCTTTACCATCAGCAGTGGCCCTGCTACTTGTCGCCAGCGATACGATGCAAAACAAAGCCAAGTAACAAAATAATCAACAACATTAACCAGGAACCAAACACAACCCCCTGCCACCTAGCTTGCTGCCAAAATTGATCGAGATAAATACCACCGGTACTGGCCCCGATATAATAAAAGGTTAAATACAAAGATGAAGCGCTGGCTTTGCCACCTTTGGCGTTAATACTAACCCAGCTGCTGGCCGTGGCATGAGTGAGAAAAAACCCAAAGCTGTTGATCAACAAGCCCAAAATAATGGCATATAAAGAAGGTAATAATGTTATCCCTGTACCGACTATCAGGGTCACCGTGCCTGCCATCATGCAGCGAGGTTGAGACCAGCGCTGACCTAATTTACCGGATATAGCCGAGGCATAGGTGCCCGACAGATAGGTTAAAAACAGCAGGCCGATAAACTTAGCGGTCAAATTATAGGGGCTCGCCTCAAGTACAAAGGTAATATAGCTGTACTGATTCACAAAAATAAAGAAACTCAAACCGCCAATACAATAACTTAATAATAAGTCTTTGTTGGCTAAGTGTTTGGCCAATTGCCCCAGCATGGATATAGGCCGCAACCGTTTCGGGGTGAATTTTTGTGATGCAGGCAACAACCAGGCAAACGCGGCCGTCAGCACCAGGCTAAAAACCGCCATAAAGGCGAAGGTGCCATCAAGGCCCACCCTGTCACCCAAAAAGCCCCCTAATAACCTGCCGCCTATCCCGCCCAGCGAATTACCGCTGATGTATACGCCCACGGCAATCATCAGGGCATCGGCATTAAATTCATCGCTCATGTACGCCACAGCAATGGCTGGCAAACCGGCGAGAAAAAAGCCCTGAAGCGCCCGTAAAACCAATAAACTGTGATAATCACTAATACCCGCCAAACAGACGGTAGTTACGGTAATGCCTGCCATGGAGAACAGCATAAGACCTTTGCGCCCAATAGCGTCAGACAAGGGGCCGTATAGTAATAACGATAGCCCCAGGGTAAAGGTAGTAATGGTAAAGCTGGCGCTGGCTTGTAACGGCGAAACCTCAAAATGGGCACTGATCATCGGCAACAGCGGTTGGGTCACATAGAGGTTGGCAAATACCATAAAGGATCCCAGACACAAGGCTAGCGTCGCCCGCCAAAAAGCGAACGTGGCTGGGGTGATCATTGTTTCAAAATCAAAATGGGGTTTTACCTTGAAATGTCTCTATATGCTGACAGGCTATGCCCAAACGGCATAAGTGACAAGTGAATTACCCCGCGACATCGCTTCGCTCTGATCACGGGGTTTTCTCGACCATTGTTGATAAAAAAGCGCCCCGCCCAAGCGATTATTCGCTCAAACGTTTAGCGCTAAATTTTGGCTACCCGTTATTGGTAGCCAATCAAACCGGTGGCCAATGGGGTTAAAAGCTGTCTTGGGGTATGCGTACCCAGCCTTGCATTAACACCCTGGCGCTACGGCTCATGGCCGCTTTTATCACTGTCCATTGGCCACCCACCTGTTCGGCAGCAGCGCCAACGCGCAAGGTGCCAGACGGATGACCAAAACGGATTTCGCTGCGCTCCCCGCCCCCTGCCGCCAAATTAACCAGCGTACCGGGAATGGCCGCAGCGGCCCCTATGGCCACCGCGGCTGTGCCCATCATGGCATGGTGTAATTTACCCATCGACATGGCACGCACCAACACGTCTATGTCATCAACGTTTACCTGCTTACCGCTGGATGAGACATAAGACTGTGGCGGTGCCACAAAGGCCACTTTAGGGGTATGCTGGCGACTGCCTGCTTGGCTGATATTTTCAACCAAACCCATTTGCAGCGCACCCTGGGCGCGGATAATTTCAAATTTGGCCAGGGCTTGAGGATCGCTATTGATCACCTCTTGCAGTTCAATACCTGTGTAACCGATATCTTGTGCGTTAACAAAGATGGTAGGAATACCGGCGTTAATCATGGTCACCTTCAGAGCTTTTATGCCTATGGCTGCAAGCTCAGGGGAGTCCAATTCATCAATCAGGTTGCCGGTAGGGAACATGGCGCTGGCCTCACCTTCTGCAGCATCCGCCGGGTGCATAAATTCCACTAACACTTCGGCGGCAGGAAAGGTTACCCCGTCCAATTCAAAGTCACCAGTTTCTTGCACTTCGCCGTTGGTGATAGGTACATGGGCGATAATGGTTTTTTGAATATTCTGTTGCCAGATACGCACCACGGCCACACCATTTTGCGGTATGCGACTGGCGTCCATCAGACCATTCGATATAGCAAAGGAGCCCACCGCCGCAGTCAAGTTACCGCAATTACCGCTCCAGTCCACAAAGGGCTTGTCTATCGCTACCTGACCAAACAGGTAATCTACATCGTGATCGGGCTGACTACTTTTGCTTAAAATAACTGTTTTACTGGTGCTTGAGGTCGCTCCGCCCATGCCGTCGGTTTGTTTGCCATAGGGATCCGGGCTGCCAATGACTCTTAGCAATAAAGCATCTCGCGCGGGGCCGGGTATCTGAGCACCGACGGGGAGATCACTGAGGTTAAAAAACACCCCCTTACTGGTGCCGCCACGCATATAGGTAGCGGGTATTTTAATTTGTGCCGGATGGGCCATTTACTGCTCCTGCTCAATTGATACTGCCCCTGGTAACCAGCAATCATGCTGAACACCAGGGGCAATGTGGTGGCTTATGCTACGTTTGATTCAAGAAAATCCTGGGCAAAGCGCTGCAATACGCCACCAGCCTCATATATAGACAGCTCTTCTTGGGTATCGATACGGCATTTAACGGGCACCGTTACCTGCTCGCCATTTTTACGGGTGATCACCACTGACATTTCGCCCCCGGGAGTGCACTCGCCCAGTACATCATAGGTTTCGCTGCCATCTATATGATAAGTATGGCGGTTTTCACCGGCGATAAACTCAAGGGGTAATACACCCATACCGACCAGGTTAGTACGGTGAATACGCTCGAAACCTTCGGCGACTATCACTTCTACCCCGGCCAGACGAACGCCTTTGGCGGCCCAGTCACGTGATGAGCCCTGGCCATAATCTGCACCTGCTATAATGATCAGCGGCTGTTTACGCTGCATATAGATTTCAATAGCTTCCCACATGCGCATCACTTTACCCTGCGGCTCAAGGCGGGTCAGAGAACCTTGCTTCATCTTGGTCTGTCCATCCGGGCTCACTTCCTGCACCATTTCATTGAACAGTTTAGGGTTGGCAAAGGTAGCGCGCTGGGCCGTTAGATGATCGCCCCTGTGGGTGGCATAGGAATTAAAATCTTCCTCTGGCAAGCCCATTTTGTGCAAATAGGCCCCCGCTGCGCTATCCAGTTGAATGGCATTAGAGGGTGACAGGTGATCAGTAGTGATATTGTCTCCCAGCACCGCCAGTGGCCGTAAACCTTTCATGGTGCGCTCACCGGCTAAAGCCCCATCCCAATAGGGAGGACAGCGAATATAGGTGCTCTGAGGCCGCCAGTCATATTGGGGGTTAACGTGCTCACCGTATTCAACTTTCAAATCAAACATGGGTGTATACACTTTGCGAAACTGCTCAGGTTTAACACTGGTTTTGACCATCGCATCGATTTCTGCATCGCTTGGCCAGATATCTTTTAATCTGATTGACTCACCGTTTTTATCCAGGCCCAGCACATCTCGCTCAATATCAAAACGTATGGTGCCAGCTATGGCATAGGCCACCACTAATGGGGGGGAAGCCAAAAAGGCTTGACTCGCCTGGGGGTGAATACGCCCGTCGAAGTTACGGTTACCGGATAAGACCGCAGTGGCATACAAGTCCCGTTCCTCGATTTCTTCCTTGATAACCGGATCCAGGGCGCCGCTCATACCGTTACAGGATGTACAAGCAAACCCGACTACGCCAAAGCCAAGTGTTTCCAGCTCAGGCAATAAATTGGCTTCTTCTAAATACAGCTGCACCGCTTTGGAGCCCGGGGCTAACGAACTTTTCACCCATGGTTTGCGGGTCAGTCCAAGCTTGTTAGCATTGCGGGCGATAAGGCCTGCGGCAATCATATTGCGCGGATTACTGGTATTGGTACAGCTAGTGATAGCGGCAATGATCACCGCACCATCAGGCATTTTACCGCTTTCGTTTTCAACGATACCGCTGATCCCGCGCTGGGCCAATTCTGAGGTGGGTACCCGGCTATGGGGATTAGACGGCCCGGCAATATTACGCCCGATTGAGGATAGATCGAAGCTCAGCACCCGTTCATATTCTGCATTTTGCAGGCTATCGGCCCACAAGCCGGTGTGTTTGGCGTAGTTTTCAACCAATTTGACTTGTTTATCTTCACGGCCGGTCAGCGTAAGGTAATCAATGGTTTGACGGTCGATATAAAACATCGCCGCGGTGGCCCCGTATTCCGGGGTCATGTTGGAGATAGTAGCGCGATCGCCTAAGGTTAGGTGCTTAGTGCCTTCACCGTAAAACTCCAGATAAGATGACACCACTTTTTGCGCCCGTAAAAACTCGGTTAACGCCAGCACCACATCAGTAGCCGTGATCCCTTCCTGGGGTTTGCCGGTTAACTCAACGCCGATAACATCCGGTAAACGCATATACGAAGCGCGGCCCAGCATCACGCTTTCTGCTTCCAACCCGCCTACACCAATGGCAATAACGCCCAGAGCATCAACCATAGGGGTGTGACTGTCGGTGCCAACCAGCGTATCGGGAAAGGCTATGCCGCCCTGCACTTGTACTACTGGCGACATACGCTCCAGGTTAATTTGATGCAGAATGCCGTTACCCGAGGGTATTACGTCTACGTTTTTAAAAGAGGTTTTGGTCCACTCAATAAAATGGAATCTGTCCTCGTTACGTCTGTCTTCTATGGCGCGGTTTTTGGCAAACGCGTCTTTGTCAAAACCCGCCGCTTCAACCGCCAGGGAATGATCCACCACCAATTGGGTCGGCACCACAGGATTAACTTTAGACGGGTCGCCGCCTTGGGCAGCTATGGCATCACGCAGACCGGCTAAATCTACCAGGGCGGTTTGACCCAAAATGTCATGACACACAACGCGCGCCGGATACCAGGGAAAGTCCAGATCCCGCTTGCGCTCAATAAACTGCTTGAGGCAGTCGGTCAAAATCGCCGGTTCACAGCGCCGTACCAAATTTTCAGCAAACACTCTAAAGGTGTAAGGGAGTTTTTCATAGGCACCAGGGGCGATGTCATTCACGGCCGCCTGGGTGTCAAAATAATCCAGGTCACTGCCCGGTAAAGATTTACGGTAATTGCTGTTCATAAAAACGGATCCTTTTAGCAAACTAACGAAACAAGCACAAACACGCCAGTAACCCCTAAAATAGAGCCACTGGCTTAAGTACTTAGCGCTGGCTGATGGCGGTCACTTTACGTGGCTCTGGGCCGACATAATCGGCGCTGGGGCGGATGATACGGTTGTTGCTACGCTGCTCCATAACATGAGCTGCCCAGCCGGTTAGCCGTGAGCACACAAAAATTGGCGTAAACAATTTGGTGGGAATACCCATAAAGTGATAGGTAGAAGCATGGAAGAAATCCGCATTACAGAACAGTTTTTTGCTGTCCCACATGAATTCTTCGCAGGCCACTGAAATATCATACAAAGAGGTATCGCCATTTTCTTGTGCCAGTTTTTCAGACCAGGCTTTAATGATCACATTACGGGGATCCGATTTACGGTAAATGGCATGGCCAAAACCCATGATTTTTTCTTTACGGGCCAACATGCCGGCCATTTTTTCTTTGGCATCGGCAGGTGAGCTGAATTTCTGGATCATATCCATAGCCGCTTCATTGGCACCACCATGTAATGGCCCGCGCAACGTACCAATGGCACCGGTCACACAAGAGTACATATCAGACAGGGTTGAGGCGCACACCCTCGCAGTAAAGGTAGAGGCATTAAACTCATGCTCAGCATACAAGATCAGCGATACGTCCATCACCCTGCGATGCTGGGGGGACGGGGTTTTACCGTGTAATAACGCTAAAAAGTGACCACCGAGTGAATCTTCATCTGTGGTGCAATCAATTTCGACGCCCTCATGGCTGAATTTATACCAATAACACATAATGGCAGGAAAGGCTGCCAACAAGCGATTGGCCGCCTGGTGCTGCTCAGTAAAATCCGCTTCGGGCTCAAGGTTGCCTAAAAACGAACAGCCGGTGCGCATCACGTCCATGGGGTGGGCATCTTTGGGAATGCGTTGTAAGACTTCTTTTAAAGTCTGGGGTAAATCACGCAAACCATTAAGATCGCTTTTATAACTCGTCAGCTGGCTTTGGGTGGGTAATTCGCCATTAAACAGTAAATAAGCCACTTCTTCAAAAGTAGTGTTTTCGGCTAAATCTGCTATGTCGTAACCGCTATAGGTTAAACCTGAGCCTGACTGGCCCACTGTACACAAAGCCGTGTCGCCGGCGCTTTGGCCCCGTAGTCCTGCTCCTGTTAATTTCTTATCTACCATAACCTGCTCCTAATATTTTTCGATTCGTTGTCGGTGAAATTTGCCCAGGCCGTTTTACCGTCACCCTTGAAGCCCCAGCGTTACTCAAATGGCTTTGGGTATAGGTAAAAGGCGCAATCATTACGTTATTTATTTTTACCCTGGGCGAACAGGCTATCGAGCTTTTGCTCATAGTCGTGATAGCCCAAATAATCGTAAAGATCCATGCGGGTCTGCATGGTATCCACCACAGATTTTTGGTCGCCTTGCTCTAAAATGGCGGTATACACATTTTCGGCCGCTTTATTCATGGCCCGAAATGCACTTAAGGGGTAAAGCACCATCGCTGCGCCCCACTCGCCCAAGACCTTTTTATTCCACAATTCAGTTTGGCCAAATTCGGTAATATTGGCCAAAATCGGTACGTCTAAGGCTTCAGCAAAAGCGCGGTAATGCGCTTCGGTTTTAATCGCTTCGGCAAAAATTCCATCTGCGCCAGCTGCCACATAGGCTTTAGCCCGAGCAATGGCGGCTTCTAACCCTTCCTGGGCGAACGAATCGGTGCGCGCCATAATGAAAAAATCCGGGTCGGTGCGCGCATCTACCGCCGCCTTAATACGATCGACCATCTCATCAACCGGTACGATCTCTTTATTAGGGCGATGACCACAGCGTTTTTGCGCCACCTGATCTTCCATATGTACGGCAGCGGCACCGGCCTTTTCCATATCCCGTATGGTCTTGGCAATATTAAAGGCCCCGCCCCAGCCGGTGTCGATATCAACCAGTAATGGCAAGTCACAAGCCGAGGTAATACGCTGCACATCAACAATCACATCATTTAATGAGGTCATACCTAAATCAGGCAAACCATAGGAGGCATTCGCCACCCCACCGCCGGATAAATAAATGGCCTTATGACCGATTTTTTGAGCCATCATGGCCGAATAGGCATTAATGGTACCGACGATTTGCAGCGGCTGATTGTCGACTAACGCTTGACGAAACTTTTGACCTGGGCTCATGTACTTGCTCCTTAGGGTTTAGTGAAATAGGGTGTTGATAGCGCTTTGGGTTGGGTCAAAACGCCACCAACTAAACTGAACATTTTTGTTATCGCTATTAGCCTGTTTTCTCGAGGGCTAACTTGTTTTGAATGTTATTTTTTGAATATAAAATATGGCGGCGCATCAGCATTTCTGCCAACTCACCATCACGATTAGAAATGGCCTGGACGATATGTTTATGCTCTTCAAAAGCGGTACTCACCCGGGGGCCAGTCATACCTAATTGCACGCGATACATACGCACCAAATGATAAATTCCATTGATCAGCATGGCGATAAGATGATTGTTTTTACTGCCCACAATAATGCGATAGTGAAAGTCCACATCACCGGCTTCCTGATAATAAGAGCCATAGTTTTTAACGTCCTGGGAGTGGATATTGAGCAAGGCATTTAAACCCGCAATTTCTTCATCACTCATATTCTGCGCCGCTAAGCGCGCGGCCATGCCCTCTAGGGCTTCACGTACCTGATACAAATTCACCAAACCTGCTGATGAAAGTGACACCACCCGCGCCCCAACATTGGCTTTGCGCTCTACGATATGACAAGCTTCAAGACGGTTAATGGCCTCACGGATTATTGCCCGGCTTACGCCATAGTTTGTCGACAATTCAGTTTCGCTCAGTTTTGAGCCCGCCAGTACCCCCCCTTCAACAATATCTTTACGCAATTGAAAAAAGGTTTTATCGGCTGCGGTAATAGGCTTTTCTGAAAAGTTTTGCATGAATTTAGCGAGAGTCTCTGTCGTGTTTATTGAAGCCCAATGCTGATGGAATTATCAGGCTGGCTTTAAATGTTGTCGACAATATAGCAAATTATTTGATACTTTCAAGATTTAATTAGCATAATTGTCGACAATAATGTTTATATTTTAAATTCATTAGTATCGGGAAAAGTTATTATCAACGGTATAAAGGAGGATGTGACCGGTGGAGTTTACCCGTTGTTTGGTGTTTTTAATGCGCTGTGCGCACCTATAACCCATGCGTTGCGCTTACGTCAATCTCGATAACTGTTCCTGCGTTATTCTACCTTCCACCATCCATATTGGTCGCCTGCGCTTCTCGATTGAAACAGGTCGTGAGTACGCCATAGATTGTCTTATTTGAGTTCACCATTAACACATCCCTGATGATCCTCACCCAGTCTCGCCATCCTTGGCTAGCCGTTCAACTGGGCGCTACTACGTAGCTAAAAATTCCAGTTTCACCCATGCAATTTAACCAGAGGTAGCCTGCGATGCTCGGGGAGCGTTGAGTCGAGTAAATGGCTCTTCGTTGTAGATTTGATAATTTTTTACGTGACATTTTAATTGGGAATGTTTAAATGTTAAGGAGCACGGTGCCAATATTTTTAGGATGCCTGTTCTGTTGAGCCTATCGTAAGTAGCGTGATACAAGCAGCAGTGTTAAATACCACTCAAAACCTAGATAAAGGGCTGACGACTGAATTACCACCCCTTTGTAGAATATGGATATAGATTTGTGTAGTACGTAAATCAGCATGACCCAGTTGGTCTTGCACGGTGCGAATATCAGCACCGGATTGCAGTAAATGTGCTGTGAATGAATGACGAAGGGTGTGGGGCGTGACATGCTTATTAATTTTCACACTAAACGCTGCACCACGTACACTTTTTTGAATAATGGTCTCGTCACAGTGATGTCTTCGCAACAACTTACTCTGTGGATCGACTGCCAGATTGATACTTGGGAACAGATATTGCCAAGGTAAAGTGCGGATAGCCCCTTGATACTTAACGCTGAGCCTGCTGGTAAGATAAACACCCGCACAGTTCGGGTGGGCGATATCTGCATTTAAAGACTGTTCAACCAAAAAAGTTTGGCTGCGAAGTGCCTGATGAAGCTCTGGCGCCAAGGTTACTACCCGATACTTACCGCCTTTTCCGTACCATATTTTTAAACATAAAAAATCAAAATCCACGTCTTTAGCGGCTAAACGTGCTGCTTCCATTAATCTCAGTCCGCTGCCATAAAGTAGTAACACCAATAATTTATGTTTTGGGTTAATAAAGGCCAAAAGTGCCTTCACGTCTTCAATTGTCAACACTACTGGCAACTTCGGCTGACGGCTACTTTTAACAAAATTCAACTTAATATTTAATGGCTTATTGATAATATCCTTGTACAGAAAAACTAATGCATTAAGCGCTAGCCTGAGTTTGTGTAGCGACATGCCTTTTATTAACCAAATAACTCAAGAATGATTCCACGTCCTGATCGCCTAGCTGCGCGGGATGTTGGTTGTGACGGAGGTGAATATAAAACTTTATCCAATGCAAATAGGTACGTTTGGCATAGACTTTACTTACATTGTTTCGATGATATGCTTCAAAAAAAGTGAGGTTGTCATGGCTCATCCAAGTTGATATTTAATTTGTATGTATAGACAGTGCTTTGAGGTTTATCCAATAATAGAAAATCAGGGTCATTTTGGTGTGATTACCCAAGTATCTTTTGCACAATGCGGAGAAAACCGATATAAAAGATATACATGAGAGTAGTGTAAAAATATGCTCTGAATTATATTGGACAAAATGGTGTGTTTAAACCCACCATTTTGGTGTTAATTAGATTGTTAGAAAATAATTTGGGAATTTCATGGAGTTTAATTGGCAAGGAATAATTACTTCGGCTTTAACTGTTGGCGTCATCACGTATGCAATTAATTCTACTAGCCACTCTGTCGAGAAAGGGCACTTAAAATACGGGCTATTTATAAAAGGATTGGGGATAGTCTGTTTGATATGTTTTTTGGGCCCACTTTGGGTTTATTTAACTGATATCTATCAAGTAAATAAACCAGGGGAGGCTACTGCACTTATTGGATTAACGATAGGTTTTGGCTTTTTTGCAATCTGTACGATAGGTGAGGGCTTTTTTGTAAAGGGAAATTATGATGAATCCTCAATTAATTTCTCAACACCATGGACAGGTTCAAAAGCTAGCAATTGGAGAGACCTTGAATCGGTAAAGTTTAATATCCTTTGTTGCTGGTATGTTTTGCAATTTAAAGATGGTAATACTATGCGCATATCATCTTATTTAAGTGGAAACGGCTATCTATTGGATTTTTTACGAGAAAAAGGACATGATTTTTAGCAAGCCAAGTCAGCAGGAATTTTACTCGCTGAAAAACACTCATAAAATCCCCTGCTTGGGGCGTTATAATTTTATGGAGATTCCGATGAATAGGATATTTCAAGTTTTTATGACTTTTGCTTTCGTGACATGCTGTTCCTACGCTCAGGATCAGCACTCTACTGTTTCTAAAAATATTTTACTTGCTCATTGGGTTTTCAATAAGCCTAGCACAATAGAAAACTTTAGGAACTCAGACATGTCACAAGCTGAATTTAAAGTGTTCTCCTCCATATTAAAACCCGCAGAAATAGTAATAGCTGATAAATTATACTCCAGTCATATTCAAGGGCGTAATCCTACTCAAACTCCCTATTCAATTATTTCTATTTCAGATAATGGGGAATGTTTTAAACTCCAATTTAAAGACCCTAGAATACCTTTAGATATACAAAAGAATGAAATGTGCGTTGTAAATAACAGGCTGCTATTACCAGGACCTAAAGGTACAAAGGAAATATTCGATAGAAAATTATAACAATCGTATTAAATGGACGCCTAACAGTTGGCTGGCGCTCATTCTTTGCTAATTTAGCCAACTGTTTTCCGCCAGTTATGCGGAGCGTTATGTTTTTTACAAAGGATGATTTAAATGGAGATTTATAATTGAAAATTATACTAAGCGCTTTGCTCACTTTAGTGTCAATTTCAGGTTGTGTGGTAGTACCTACAAATGATTTATCATCAGTAAAAAAGTGTGCAATTTCTAGCGACCGTAAAACGCTGAAGATTATAAATGGCTTTGAAGATACCAATACATATTATTCAATCAGTGGACTATTATTAGTTCCAATCACAGGGGTTGTTTCTGGGGCATACGTAGCAATCAACAACATTTATCACATCGGCGAAGAGGCAATTGTTTGTGGCGCTGGTAACTAAAAAACATAACAAAAACATCATAGTGGGAATTTTACTTGCTGAAAAGCGCTCCCAAAATCCCCATGTATTTAGCGTTACGTGCAATCATAAAATGGAGAATAACGAATGATTGAATCGGTTTTACCAACGAAAACAAGAGAACTTCACAACAACCACTTCGATTCAACGATCTGGAACGACTTTCGTTTCCGAGATGACGATATTGTTATTGCCAGCTACGCCAAGTCAGGCACAACATGGATGCAGCAGATCGTCTCACAGCTGCTATTTTCGGGTGAGGAAGACTTGGAGATCGCACAGATGTCACCTTGGCTCGATCTGCGTGTCCCACCCAAAGAGGTCAAGCTACCAGTCGTCGAGGCGCAGACACATCGCCGATTTGTAAAGACACATTTGCCTGTGGATGCCCTGGTCTTTTCTGAGAAAGCAAAATACATCTACATAGCTCGAGATGGGCGGGATATACTCTGGAGTCTTTACAACCATCATTTAAATGCCAATGAAGCTTGGTATGACGCGTTGAACAAAACACCTGGTAGAGTTGGCCCGCCAATCGATAGGCCTTGCTCATCAATCATTCAGTATTTCAGAGATTGGCTCGAAAAAGATGGCTTTCCGTTTTGGTCGCTTTGGGAAAATGCTCGTACATGGTGGACGATTAAGGATTTACCCAATGTACATATAGTACACTTTGCAAACTTAAAGGCCGATATGCCTGGTGAGATTCGCCGTATTGCTGAGTTTATCGGATCACCTATAGATGAGTCCAAGTGGGACCAGATTATTCAACACTGCAGCTTTGAATACATGAAAGCTAATGCCACAAAGAGTGTCCCTCTGGGCGGTGCATTTTGGGATGGCGGCGCGGAAACCTTTATCCATAAAGGCACAAACGGCCGCTGGCGTGATGTATTACCTGCCAAAGACATCCACAGTTACGAGAAACGCGCCGCTTCGGAACTTGGCCCGGATTGTTCACGTTGGCTAGCCACTGGCGAAATGAGCTAGGGAACAAATTAACAGCAGGTTAACGGGACAGACATTATCACGAGCCGCAAAACCATAAGCTCAGATGCAACATCTAAGTGCACCTGAATGTTATGGGTGTTACATAATTAACATCCATATGTCGGTCGTTTTTTGCATACATAAGGCGCAGGTATTACCTGTAGTCATTTAGGTGAGCTGCCATTATTTTGTTATGGGTTAACATCCTGGCGACTATAAACACCCGGTATGTGTAGTGGCTCTCACTGGTAAACGTTAAGTGCCCATTATTGTTTTTCTATCGTTAAGTTCGTGATCAGTTGCGATGTAGCACTGCCTCTTATGCCACCAGAAACAGGCATCGTATTCTCACAAATTGCACTGGAGGCAACAGCAAAGTGCGTATTTCCCGTTAAAATGCCATGGCTGGGGTCAAAACCTAACCAACCCGTGCCTGGTATAAAGACTTCTACCCAGGCATGTAATTCATAGGTTGGCTCTTCCATATCAAAATAGAAATAACCGCTCACAAAACGGGCGGCTATACCATAATGCCGCAACAGGTTAATTTGCATCCACGACAAGTCCCTGCAAGAACCTTTTTTAATTTCAAAGGTGTTCTCTGGCGATAACGGCGGGCCATCTTCCCGATATTCCACGGTAAAATCCTGATGTATTTGTGTCGTCAGGTTGGTCAAAAATGCAATAGTATTAAAATGAGATGCCTTAAGTATCCCGTTGGCATAATCAACCAGTTCCTGAGCCAGTACGCTTTTTTGTAAAGAGGCAAAGAGTAATTGATACTGCTGGTCTGAGTAAGTAAAAGGTAGGGTATTAAACGAGTCTGGATGAATAATAAAATTAAATGGATTATATGCTTTGGTCTGCAAATTACTTTCTACTAGGATCGTAAAACGGTTAGTTAGTTTTTCAAACCAGCAAAAGTCTATGACATTATGTTCTTCATCCTCGATCACTTTGTGCCCCTCTGCTTCAAACTTGAGGGCTATGGAAAAACCGGTGACGTTAATAAATGGGGTGTGTTTAGGGCGAAATCGTAAATAATGCGGCTCTAAAAAAACTTGGTCACTAAATAAATACGTTGTCTCATGGATTATCTTAAAATTCATGTGGCTCTCCGTAATAAAGTAAATATCTGCGTAAAGTGTCGGCCGATTAATGCTGCTAAGCCATTAAACAGCTTTATCAGTTACGTTGGTTGTTAGGGTGAAAAATTGGCATAAAGCTCTCGGTATCCCGATGAGTTTGATATACCTCTTCATCGCTACTGTTATCAGTATTATCGTCCCAGCCAGTAGATGCTATTTGTAACGTCGGGGCACCTGATTTTTAAGCGTTATACGGTCTCCCGAGTCCGAGGGAGAACATGCTGAAGAATAGTATTGATACAATATTAACCAAGTAGCGAACATAAAATAATCGAATTTAACAGGACCGCGATAATAACGCGCAAGCCCATAAGCTTAAACATATAGGAGCAAGATGGTTGGCGCAATATCGGTTACCAAAGCGCGGCTGGTGATAGGATGAGTGAGAGCAGGCAAAAACATTGTGGCTGCAAAGGCGACAGCTATAGATGAAAAATATCGATTGAATCAAGGCTTAATAGCTGACATGGTTGTTAAAATAAATCAAATTTAGCAACGACATTTACAAGATGGTCGGTTAAAATGTTACACGCAAAAGGAGTTGTAGTCTCATGTCAAAATTTATAATTATTCTGAGTTTTTTTATAAGCTCATGCACTTTTAATACAAATTTGGGATCTTATGTTAAAAAAAAGATACATAACGATATTCGAAGTAGTACTGTTTATGTTTATAATCGAAATGAAATCTGGAATTTAAAAACTATCAATTTAGGTCGCGTAGAAACAAATTACTGCCAAAATGAAAAGTTTGGTAACCTCCCATCAGAAAGAGAGTTGAATAAAGTATTAAGGTCTAAAACCCAAAAACTAGGTGGGAATGGGATCGTTTATGATTCTTGTGAAAGTGGCCGTAATTACATGAACTGTGAATTATATATTAGATGTCAGGGTGCCGCATATATTGTTGAGCATTAACATTTTATCTCACAAAAAATAAAAATGACAAAAAAAATCGGCTTTTTCTCCTTAGTCGATTATTTAGCCAACTATTTTATTGCCTGCTATTTAGGCATTATAATCTCAAGGAATAAAAAATGAATAGAAAAACTCAAACTATTCTAATAATTTCAATATTTTTAACAGGTTGTGCAGGAACGATGTCTAAATTAGGAATTGAAAATGGCCAACTGAGGGCATGTCCATCTACACCAAATTGTGTTAACAGTCAGGCAAAAGATAAAGAACATTTTATCGAACCCATCGTTATCACAAACTCGCCATCAGAGGCAAAAGATCATATTTTGCATATTCTCAAAGAATTTAAGCAATCAAAGGTAAAAGTAGTTGAGGATAATTACATAAGGGCTGAGTTTACGTCTTCAATATTGCGTTTTGTTGATGATGTGGAATTTTATTTTCCAGACACAAAGGAAGGGATCATACATGTTCGATCTGCGTCAAGAATTGGCTATTCAGATCTTGGTGTGAATCGAAAACGGATTGAACAGATTCGCAGTAAAATTAAAGCTATTAGCCATAAATAAAAATTATAACCATTCTTTCAGTGGTTTTGTACAAGGCGCAGGCCACTGAATTTAAGCGTTATTTTTTCCTTGATAAAGGCTTTATTTCCACATTAATATATGCGGATAAAACCTGTATTTAATATTTTTGCTCTAAAAATAAAATACTGGAGTTGTAATGAAAAGAAATACAATATTGTTTGACATAAATGAAACGGTACTTAATCTCAGTATATTAAAACCTAAGTTCAAAGCTGCTTTTGGTGACGATAGTGTTATCGCAACGTGGTTCTCTATGCTTTTGCACTCATCTACAGTTTGTATGATAACGGGTGTAAAAACTGACTTTGCGACCTTAGCTGGCACTATGCTTGAATCAATGGCTGCTCGTATGGATATAAAACTGTCTGACACAATGCGTGATGATATTCTTAATGGTTTTACAAGCATCCCCCCTCACGATGATATAAAGCAGGCTCTCGCTCAGTTACAGTCTGCCGGTTACCGCACTGTGGCTTTTTCAAATTCATCTCTTAACCTAATATCAACTCAAATTACAAATTCAGGATTAATGGAATATTTTGATGATATTATTTCAGTCGAAGAAACCGGTAGTTTTAAGCCAGATCCTAATGTCTATAAGTTTGCGGCTAAACAATTAAATCAACCACTGAGATCGTTGAGGCTTGTAGCCACTCACGATTGGGACACTCATGGTGCTTTATGTGTCGGAATGAGAGCGGCTTATATTGAACGTTCAGGTGCTATCTATAATCCATTGTATCGCCAACCTGATATTCGTGCGTCAACCATGGGTGATATCGTCAAACAAATTATCGAAAAAGATAGTTAAAATAAGCTAATCAACAGGAAAAAATACGCCTGACTATTTTTTACCTACACAATACAGCCAACTATTACTTAGCCTGTTAGTTGGCCGTGAACTGTAATGAAAATGAAAATTCCTTATATATGTATTGGCACTAATACTGAAGGAAACTTATATGTTGCCCACGGTGAGAGCACGAGTGTTGGTTTTATGAACATACAGATTAAACAGTGAACCGAAAATTTCAAGAGCCAACATGAACGATAGTTCTTTGTACAATTTTCACCTTTTTTATAATTTTTTCTGCTCAAAAAGTGTTCGTGATCTTGCCGTGATATGTTGCAGTTGAAGATAGAGCATTATTTGATTATGTTGATGATTACTTAACAGATAAATGCAGCATAGTACTAAAGACCATACTAAATAATTTATCTATTGTTAAAATAGAAAAAGTATAACCGGAAATAAAATTGCAGTAGTCGAGCACCTCGATGTACCGGAGAAGGAATACGGATCAGTTCAGAAGCTTGTAGAATGGCCTATGGAAAATAAACAGCCTCCCTCTGAGTTCTATAAAACTTATGCCGGTGTTATATTCCTATCCTTATTGTCATCCGCTAAAATGAAGTTCTCAAATATAATGTTTTAATTATCTACACAGATCCTGGTGATATTAATGGTACAGAAAATTGTAAATGACAAAATGCAAAAAAATTATACCTACGTTTTAGAAGAGCCGGAAGGTAAAAATTTTCAACTCGACTTTTCTCCGCAGTTAACACCGCAAGAGATGTTAGCACTGGGTGTTTTTGGAGGGAGATATTTAACTGATTGCCAAGATGAGTTTCCCGGCGATTGGTTTATCAATGCCAAACTTAGCCCGAAAAGAAAAGATATATCACTTAACTATTTTTCAGTTGATGCCTCTCAACCGTTAAGTGAATGGGT